>NZ_JBHIMJ010000008.1:0-10191 GCF_042194035.1 Bartonella sp. OC16QHHD
ACTAATTGCATCAAGATTCCAAGCCATCACAAGGGTATCAGCCGGTGTTTTTGCTGAAGCTTGTTGTGCAACCATCGCCAATGCCATAAGAGCAGAAACAAGAGAGTTGCTACTTTTCAATATTGTTTTCTTCAAGTTCATAAACTTTTCCCTTTATTTATTTTTATCAATTAATGACGCTGAAATAATATAGCAAATTTATAATTATAACATTGAATAAATACGTTCTAATCGCCTATATTTCTAATCACCTACACAGAGTCATCTACTTGATAAATTCATTGACTTACGTCTCAATAAACCATAGCGAACATGCAATATATGTTTTGCTAACCAGTATTACATTCTTTTCATAATCTCTTTGCATATGATAATGCACTATATCAGTTCCCTATTAATCATCAATAAGCCTTGTCGCCCAAAAAAATAGTGAGCTTAAAAAAAATCATTACGCAAAAATTTATGAATTCATTATTTTATTCCTTTAGGCGACATTTAAAATAAAATATGCAAACTTTAAAAATAGTCATCCCCCTCAAACACTCAGCTTCAAGATGCGGCGCATCTTTACTACATGACCAAGACGGCACTGAAACAGCAGAAAGACATAAGAAAATATCTTTTCTAAAACGCTACCCCCCACAAAAATCTGCTTAATCTTTTGAAACCTAAGTGTCAAAAGTTTTACGTTTTTACCAACAAAACCAAACGCGTTAACAAAGATAAAGGAAAAATGAGAAGAATCATTCCTTCCACGCTTTATCTTTTGAGAAATAAAGCTTACAATAAAAGAATATACACTAAAATGCATCCCCCCCATTGATAAAAACAAAATTTATTAGACACTCCCCCCCCAAAGACATAACGAATATAAAACCTTCTAAACTTTAGTGTGCATCATTGCTTTACCACTATAAAAATAGAACAGAAAGCAACATACCGCAACAAAACTCTCGTTTCCAGCGGAAACATACAGAGATTCAACGAAGCAATGCAGTGAATACCAATCTGTCTGAGCTTAAGTATCCTCCCAAAACTGGAGCTCACACGCAGCAAAATTCCTCTCTAGTGAAAGAAAGTTATCAGATAATAAAACCTAACACAAGCAGCTTGAGTCATTTAACTTCAATTTTTCATCGCTGCATTTCATTTTATATTGCCTAGGTAAGCATTGGGCAATCGACCTACATATAAATAAACCAACAGTCATACAAGCAAAGTAAAACAATGCAACAACAGCACCCCATCTAAAAACGACTTTGCATTCGTCAATAAACATGAATAAAATATTCATTAATTATAACGGTCATGTCACTAACGGAAATAAAAACACCTCTTCTGAACCATTACAAATGCTAAAGACTGTTGACAACATTGAGAGCTAGTAAATGTGTGATGGTGCCGATCTTCTCCTTCATAAGCGTAAAGATGGAGTGCACGATGGATTTACTGTCATAGCATTCATGAGCTGCGTCGCAAAACGGGCTTTGGTGTAACTAGATGTTTCTTTAAAACATACAAGACATTACCATTATCTCACTTCAGATACATAACAGTTAAGATATCACTCCTTTTTGCGTCTGTTTTTTCATCCTCAAAATTATACCTTTATCGTTTTTAGTGCCAACAACAATAGAAAATCATTAATATTGTATAGTTTGTATATTTCAATTATCTTATACAGCGGAATTGTATAATTTATACATTTATTAAATAATTCAATTATTATCCTATTAATCATTACTCTTACAAAAGAAAGTTTGCCAATTTATCGACAAAAACATCCTTCAAGATGATCATTAACAATTCCTACGGACTGCATAAAAGCATAACAAATTGTGGGGCCAACGAATGTCCAACCACGTTTCTTCAAGTCTTGAGAAAGACGAAAAGAAGCAGGCGTCATAGGGTTAGCTAACAGTGTTTGAAAATCTATTTTTTCATAACGCTCCGATTGTGGTGGTTGAAAAGACCAAAAATAGTGGGACAAACTCCCCCACTCTGTTATAATTTCTTGTGCTCTCAATGCATTATTAAGCACTGATTGAATTTTTCCTTGATGGCGAACAATGTCTTTATTCTGCATTAACATTTGCACCTTTAGCCCATCATAATGAGCAATCTTTTCAAAGTCAAAGTGATCAAATGCAACGCGAAAAAAAGAGCGTTTTTTTAAAATTGTAAACCAAGAAAGCCCCGCTTGGAAACCTTCAAGACAAATTTTCTCAAACAAACGAATATCCTCAAAAACAGGCTTTCCCCATTCGGTATCATGATAAGCACAATAAAGTGGATCCGTTCCAGCCCATGCGCAACGAACTTTTCCATCCACTCCCTTAAGAAGACCTTCCGCAAGCATGGCATTAACCGTATTAAAAGAGAGTTCCTTGATCATCGCTTGGCGACTTTATCTGCTTGTGTTTTGACCGTTTAGAAAAAACAGGTTCTTGTGTTGCAACACTGATATCTCCATCAAAAAAGCGTAAATTTATTTGCCCTGTTTCAGGAAACTGAACCAACCGTTTAATAGGCTTATGATCTTTCCCCAAAGCCAAAACAAAACCACGCTCCAAAATATTCTGATATGAAGTGCTTCTTAAAAGCCTAGATACTACCTCTAACCCAGCACGTTGTTTTTCCACACTACGCACAAAAGCACGCTGAAGACGTGCCGTATATTCCTTTGTATTGCGTTGTGCTTTTTCACTATTTAACAAACGCGGTGAAAGACGCACACCAAGTGCATGAAAAGAAAAACGTTTTTTATCGTAGCTTACACAAAGAGCACGCTGCAATCGACTTGAAGTTTCATCCAAACCACGCCGTGGTAGAGCAAAAAGTTGATCGGCAGTCGGAAGAGCTCGTAGAGTAGCACGCAATTTTTGTCGATAAAAATCCAAATAACGCGCGAGTCCCTTGCGCAAACGTGCATCAAGCGATGCCACCAGCACCTCGAGATCAAGCTTAACAGGAACAGCCCGTTCTGCTGCGGCGGTAGGAGTTGGAGCGCGCCAATCAGCCACATAATCAATCAAGGTCCAGTCCGTTTCATGCCCAACAGCAGAAATAACAGGAAGAGAAGATTCATAAACAGCACGAACAACAGCTTCGTCATTAAACCCCCACAAATCTTCTAAACTTCCCCCTCCCCGTGCAACAATAATAAGATCAGGTTTTGGAATAAGTCCACCTGGACCAAGAGCATTAAAACCTTCAACAGCAACAGCCACTTCCCTCCCACTTGTTTCCCCCTGAACACGTACAGGCCAAACCAAAATATGCAACGGAAAACGATCGGATATACGATGAATAATGTCACGAATAACAGCACCTGTTGGTGATGTTACAACGCCTAAAATTCGAGGCATATAAGGCAAAGGTTTTTTCTTTTCTTCATCAAACAAGCCTTCTTCTAAAAACTTTTTCTTACGATTTTCAAGAAGTGTCATCAAAGCACCAACCCCCGTTGGTTCAAGAGCCTCAATGACAATTTGATATTTCGATGACCCTGGATAAGTTGTAAGTTTACCAACAGCAACTACTTCCATCCCTTCTTCAGGAGGGAATTTGAGCTTTTCCATAACTCCACGCCAAATAACAGCTTCCAACCGTGCCTTATCATCTTTTAAAGCAAAATAAGCATGTCCCGAAGCATGAGTACCACGGTACCCTGATATCTCCCCACGCACCCGTACATAACCAAACTTTTCTTCAACAACACGCTTTAGAGCCCCTGCTATTTCGGAAACAGTGAATTCTGCCACATTTGTTACACCTGTTTTTTCACTAAACAAACTTACCATTTTTCAATTCTTTACGCCCGTTTCTGTGAATCTTTTTGAAACAACACATCTTTAAACTTTTGATTTATAGCTTCATCAAAATACCCATAACACCGGCTAGAATAGCTTATATTTTTAATTTCAAATCGATTATCAGGGTTGTAAAAAAAACTTGAAGCCGTTGTATGGGGATGTCTAGAGTCATTATTTCATCTGAAAATTGTATCAATAGAAGTTAAAATATTCAATCCTAACATCCACACAAACGCATCTTTCATAAGAATTCCTGAAATAAAATTCTCGATACAACATAGTAATCCATTCCCGATAAAATTCAACGTATTGCAAAGTGTTAAAGAGCTTTGCAATACATCAAATATATCATGATCATGTTTTTTATATTTTATAAACTTGATACCTTCTTATTTTTCAATTGCACTATAAAAAATACGTGGTGCACTATTCCACACCCATTTTTTTACATCAGGTGTCATAGCAATAATATTATATGTCTGATAGATAAACGCATAAGGTCCTTTTTGCATTAATTCACGCTGTAAATCAGCATACATTTGTGCCCGTTTCTGTGGATCTTTTTGAAACAGAGCTGCCTGAACCTTCTTATTCATATCTTCATCCAAATAGCCGTGGCACCAACTAGGATAGCCTGTATTTTTAGCCTCGAACCGATTATCAGGATTTGAAATAAAACGTGAAGCCATTGTATGAGGATCCGCAGAAGAATTATTCCATCCTATAAAAATTGTATCAAAGCTACGTGCATAAAGTTTGGAAAACAACTGTGTACCGATAAAATGTTCAATCTTAAAGTGCACACCTATCTTTTTTGCATTATCCTGGATAGACTGAGCAATAGGCAAAGCAAAAGGATAAGGAGATTTTCCTGCAAAAATATTGGCCTCAAAACCATCTGGATAACCCGCTTCTATTAAAAGCTGCTTGGCTTTTTCAAGATCAAGTTTAAAGGGTTGCCCTTCTTTTTCATCCAAAGCCCCAAAATTACCAAGAGGAATAAAGCTTGCCCGTGGAATGCCAACATCTTTAAGAAGAGTCTTTCCCAGAGTGTCATAATCGATCAAATAACGCATTGCCAAACGCACCTTTTCATTGGCAAAAATAGGATTCGTTGTATTGAACCCCCATACTATCAGGGATGGAACTAACACTTTTTCAATTTTAATATCTGTTGTTTTTTGGAGATCTGCTATATTCTCTGGCGTTAAATTACGTGCCACATCAATATCGTGTTTTTCCAACAACAAACGTTGTGTTCCAGGCTCAGCAATATGACGAATTAAGATCTTCTTCAATTTGGGTGCCTCTCCCCAATAAATGGTACTTGCACGCAACAAAATCCCTTCTCCAGGACGCCAACTTTCTAACTGATAAGGACCAACACAAGCAGCGTGACTTGCCAAATAGCGATTTCCCATATCACCATCTTGTTCGTGTTTCATAAGTGTCTCACGATCAAGCAGAGCAACAGTACGATTCCTAGAAATATTGCTCAGAATAAGTTCTGCTGGATAAGGTTTATCAAATTTCATCACCACTGTTTTCTCATCGGGGGCTTGAAAAGCCTTATCAACATTTTGTTCTGTGATACCATATTCATTAAAAGTTGCCGCATTAGATAGCTTCAATTTGACAACCCGCCTCATTCCCCAAACAAGATCATGAGCACCAGCAAACCGACCATCATTAAACTTCAAATCATCGCGCAAATGAAAAGTAATCACCGTACTCTGATCATCGCTTACAACATCCCAACTCTTTGCCAAAGAAGGAACGATTTTAACTCCATCATTTTTAGCAGAATCAACCAAATTATCACAAACATTGATAACAATTTCAGCTCCATACCGGTCATTGAGCTGCGCAGGATCAAAATTACTGATCGCATCAAGATCCCAAGCCATCACGAGGGTATCAGCAGGTGTTTTTGCTGAAACTTGCTGCACAAACATCCCAAAAGTAATAAAAGCAGAAATAAAACAACTGCTCCTTTTAAATATCTTTCTTTTTAAATTCATAGACTTATCTCTTTAAAGTTTGTTGTATAAATTTTCCTTGCAACAGTAACGTGCAAAAATAAAAAAAATCAGGCTTTTAAAGCACACCTCCTAAAGATAAAATATCAAACCCTTTAAACAGCAGGAGCAACCCCTTGAGCAATATTGGTAAACTAAAGCAAAAGAGACAACGAAAAATGATCTGATAAACAATGAATAATACCACAAATGACAGCGCCTGTTGGTGATGTCACAGCACCAATAACTTTGATCATACAAGCCAAAGATTTTTTTATCGCATCAAACAGGACTTCTGCTTTAAAAGTCTTTTTGCTATTTTCTCAAAAGAGTTCTCAGAGAACCAACTTCAGTTGCTTTAAAAGCTCACTCATCCTTCGATATTTTGACAATTCTCATAAGTATAGTTTCTAACCATAGCCATTCCACTCCTTCCTCACAAGGACATTTGGACTTTCCAGGACTCATACTAAAGGGCAGTCTCAGCATCTCATCATTTTTTAAGGAAAAGCGGTATAATTTGAAGCACCAGCTCCACAATAATCCCATATTCCCCCAACGCACCTGCATATAACTAACTTTTTTCTCAATAGCACATTTTAAGGTCCCTCACTTTTTCTACAAAATACTAAATTCTGCTCATATTCAGTATGCCCATTTCTTTAACCGGCAAATTTATTATTTTTTTCTTCACTTAAGATTGAAATCTACAATCTTAATATCTATGTATAATTATTCTATAAAAATGCATAGTCCCTCTCTAAAGAAGAGTATCTTCGAGTTACTCTATAATGCACTTTACCGATAAACTTCGATATTTTGCAAAGCTTTAAACTCTATGCAAAACACCGAAGTTATTATCATCACATTCACTGTTGTATATTACAACATTTTAAACGTGCTTATTTTTCAATGGCATTATAAAAAATACGTGGTGCACTATTCCACACCCATTTTTTAACATCAGGTGTCATAGCAATAATACTATATGTCTGATAGATAAACGCATAAGGTCCTTTTTGCATAAAATCACGCTGTAAATCGGCGTACATTTGTGCCCGTTTCTGTGGATCTTTTTGAAACAGAGCTGCCTGAACCTTCTTATTCATATCTTCATCCAAATAGCCGTGGCACCAACTAGGATAGCCTGTGTTTTTAGCCTCAAACCGATTATCCGGATTATAAACGAGACGTGAAGCCATTGTATAAGGATCTGCAGAATCGTTATTCCATCCCATAAAAATTGTATCAAAGCTACGTGCATAAAGTTTGGAAAACAACTGTGTCCCTACAAAATGTTCAATCTTAAAGTGCACACCTATTTTTTTTGCATTGTCCTGGATAGACTGTGCAATAGGTAAAGCAAAAGGATAAGGAGATTTCCCTGCAAAAATATTGGCTTTAAAACCATTTGGATAACCTGCTTCTGTTAAAAGCTGCTTGGCTTTTTCAAGATCAAGTTTAAAGGGTTGCCCTTCTTTTTCATCCAAAGCTCCAAGATTACCAATGGGAATAAAGCTTGCCCGTGGAATACCAACATCTTTAAGAAGAGTCTTTCCCAGAGTGTCATAATCGATCAGATAGCGCATTGCCAAACGCACCTTTTCATTGGCAAAAATAGGATTTGTCGTATTGAACCCCCACATTATCACAGATGGAGCTAACACTTTTTCAATCTTAATATCTGTTGTTACTTGGAGATCTGTTATATCTTCAGGCATCAAATTACGTGCCACATCAATATCGTGTTTTTCCAACAACAAACGTTGTGTTCCAGGCTCAGCAATATGACGAATGAGAATCTGCTTCAATTTTGCTTCCTCTCCCCAATGATAGGAACTTGCACGCAACAAAATCGCCTCTCCAGAACGCCAGTTGACTAATTGATAAGGACCAACACAAGCAGCGTGACTTGCCAAATAGCGATTTCCCATATCACCATCTTGTTCGTGTTTCATAAGTGTCTCACGATCAAGTAAAGCAGCAACACGAGTAGTAAGAATATGGCCAAGGATGATCTCTGCTGGATAAAGCTTATCAAATTTCATCACCACTGTTTTCTCATCGGGGGCTTGAAGAGTAGAATCAATATTTTGTTCTGTAATTCCATATTCGTTAAATATAGCTGCTGCAGACAACTTCAATTTAACAACCCGCTTCATCCCCCAAACAAGATCATGAGCACCAGCAGGCCGACCATCATTAAACTTCAAATCATCACGCAAATGAAAAGTAATAACTGTACCCCCACCCTCATTTGAAACATCCCAACTCTTTGCCAAAGAAGGCGCTATTTTAGCTGCATCATCTGTAGCGGAATCGATTAAGTTATCACAAATATTAGCAATAATTTCATTGCCATAACGTTCATTGATCTGCGCAGGATCAAAAGTCTCAATTGAATCAAGATTCAAAGCCATTACAAGGGTATCAGTAGGTGTTTTTGCTGAAACTTGTTGCACAAACATCCCCATTGCAAGAACAACAGAAACAAAAGAACTGCTCTTTTTCAATATTTTTCTTTTCACGTTCATAGAATTTTCCTTTTAACGTTATTGTATAAATTCCCCATGCAGCAAAACGTGCTTAATAATTAAGTTTAGACAAACTATAGGCTTCTAAAAACCAAGTTTTAAAATCTTTAAGAACAAGCACCTCTTGCCAATGGCTCCTCCTGCCTACACTTATAAGCCAAACCAAAACATACAAAGAAAAACACTCTGATATACAATGAACGCTCACCAACAATAGAGCTTATTCACGATATCATAACGCCTACTATTGAAGACTATAAAAGCAATATTTTTTCTCTATCTTGTTAAGCAAGCTTATCTCTTATTTTTTCCGGTGTTTTGTATATCATCAAAGCACTACCCCTTTCGGCTCAAGTGCCTTAATAACAAAGAGCCTTCATAATAATTTGACGATTTGATAAAACAGGAAAATTCGTTAGTTTGCCAAATGCAACGACTTTTATTCCTTCTTCAAAAGGAAATTTAATTTTTTCATCACTCCCCATAAAACAGCACCCTTCAATTGGCATCTCATCATCTTTCCAAGCAAAAGAAAATATAAACGCCATAAAAAACTGATATCCCTTGTTTACCCACCCATAACAAAACTTTCCTTCAACATCGCAAACCCTTTGCACCTTTAGCACTACTAAATTCCACAACATTTGTTACACTTCGTTTCTTTATGTTATACTCAGTTTTTTAACAAATAAATTGACCACTTTCTAATTCAGAGAAATTGAAATATTCAATCTTAGTATCCACATAAATACACCTCTAATGAGAATGAAAAATATCTTTAAACGAATGTCTTGAAAAGACATTCAACAATATATCACGCATTACCTATGATCTTCGACGCATTGCAAAGCTTAAAATTTATACAATACGCCGAAATATATCATGACGATGCCCTTTATCTATTGAACAGCATTGAAGACACTCTTATTTTTCAATTTTACTATAAAAAATATGTGGCGCACTATTCCAAACCCACTTTTTGATATCAGGCGTCATCGCGATAACAGTATATTTCTGAAAGATAAACGCATAAGGTCCTTTTTGCATCAATTCACGTTGTAAATCAGCATAGAGTTGTGCCCGTTTTTGTGGATCTTTTTGAAACAATGCATCCTGAACCTTTTGATTCATCGTTTCATCCAAATACCCATATTGCCAACTAGGATAGGCGGTGTTTTTTGCCTCAAGCCGATTATCTGGATTATAAACAAGACGTGAAGCCATGGTATGAGGATCCGCAGAATCGTTATTCCATCCGACAAAAATCGTATCAAAAGCCCGTGCATAAAGTTTAGAAAACAACTGTGTACCGGCCATCCGTTCAATTTTAAGACGCACCCCCGCCTTTGCGGCACTATCTTGGAGTGACTGAGCAAGTAACACCCTATAAGGAGCATTTGATACGAGAAAATTTGCCTCAAATCCATTCGGATAACCAGCTTCTGCTAAAAGCTGCTTGGCTTTTGCAATATCAAATGTAAAGGGTTGCCCTTCTTTTTCATCTAAAGCCCCAAAGTTTCCAAGAGGAACAAAACTGGCCCGTGGAACACCAACACCTTTGAGAAGCTTCTTGCCAAGACCTTCATAATCTATGAGATAACGCATCGCCAAACGTACTTTTTCCTTAGCAAAAATAGGATTTGTCATATTAAATCCCCAGTACATCATGGATGGCTCTAACACTTCTTCGATTTTAACATCTGTTGTTTTTTGCAGATCTGCAAGATCTTCAGGGGTCAAATCACGAGCAACATCAATATCATGTTTTTGCAACAACAAACGTTGTGTTCCGGGCTCTGCAACATGGCGAATTAAAATCTGCTT
>NZ_JBHIMJ010000066.1:0-12188 GCF_042194035.1 Bartonella sp. OC16QHHD
TTTTGCCAAGTTTGAGAGAAATCAAAAGCAGCAGCAATGATGTTTTTCCATTTGGTGATGGTGGTGGTATCAGCACCAAAATAAACCAAGACGTGTGCGCCAGTCATGGTAAAGCGCAACACACGTAGAACAATGTTAAAAGCCATCAGGGCGGCAATGGTTTTGATAATGGCGCTTGTTAAAACGGGATGGTCCTTGCCCCATGCCATTAAAACGCGCATTTAATGGTAAAAAATAACCATAAAAACAATAAATTATCACGTATTTCTAACTAATCTCACCTCTTCCCACTTAGTACAAAACCTAATGTCAAACTACATCCAACGGAGTTTTGTATAGTATGTAGCCTTTCGGAAATTGTGGCTTATCAGCGGATTCTACATATTTTTATATTTTATTTGTTCAAAGAAGACACTGAGCACTCAAAGAACCCTCAACGCTCTATTAAAGCCTTCTCTCATTTTTGCTGTCAAAAACTCATTCGATACATAATGTAGGTAAGAACAATCAATTATCACATATCCACTCTAATTTCACTTTTTTCCACTCAATATAAAATATAAAGTAAATTACACACAAAAATATTTATTATTTATTAACTTTAAAACTATAAAATCTCTCATTTTTTTGAAAATGTACAATATTAAAAACACTACTATTCTTATTTATATTATATTTTTTAATTTATTTTATATAACTGTATTTCTTTAATTATACATCAATAAATATTAAAATAAATTAATATTGATATAAAATAATATATATCACTAATAAAAAACTTATTTTTAAAATATAATTATATAAAAATACATTATGAAATAAATTTAATATTACATAATTAAACATAAATACAACTTTAATTTTGACAAAAAAGCAAAACAAAATATCAAAGTGCTGTGTTATTAAAATAAAAGCAATATCTATTTTCACTTCTGCTTATGAAGTTAGCGGGAAAATGAATGTTGGGGGCTTTAAAAGGAGTAGACTGATGCCTAAAAATTTTCTTCTATCCTGCACAGCAATTGTGGCAGTTGTACTTTCTTCTATCAATCTTAATGCACAAGCTAAAAATCTTGAAATTTCAGAAAGTAAAAAAGAAGTTTCCAACGAAACCTACGAAATTATTCACGCAAAAAAAGGTGGTCAAATTATCGGCAAGCATTTGACGATAATCGGAAACAAAAAACAAACACCAACATAGGCACAAATGCGCACGCTATAACAGCTGAAGGTTCTAACACTGCGATTGAATTACTGGATGGTACAACCATTAAAGGAACTGGTTCTAGCATTTTTTGCGGTCTTGAAGCAAAAGATGGTGCTACACTGAAAATGACCGGGGGAACTATTACAGTTTCCAACACTGGCGCTAAATTCTTGAACAGTAAGAATGCTGAAAACAAGCTAAAAGATATAATAATATCAAGTGGCAAAGGCAAAGCTCCACTAACTTTTGCAATATTTGCAGACAAAGACAGTGAAGTCACTTTAGAAAATGTAAAAGTGACTAAGGCAATGAATAGCGTTACTGCAAATAATAAATCTGAAATCACGATATTAGGAGGATCATTTGATGCCACAAAGGCAGCAATATCTGCTTACAATGGCAGTCGCGTAACTCTAACCAATAATGTTCAAGCTACATCATCTCATGGCACTGGACTCCATGCAACAGATTCAGAAACCACAATCGAAATGATGGGAGGAAGCGTAATCAAAGAAAAAATGGCGTTGGTTGCAGAAAACGGTGGACATATCAAGGTCACGGATGTTCCTACAATAGGCGCAGGAGTCAATAGCGCTAATAGTATGATTGAATTTATATGGCAATACAACGATTAAGAATGCTGGTGTTGGGCTTGTGGCAAGTAACGGTGGCGTAATTAAAATGATTGGGGGGACTATTACAACTTCTAAAACTGGTGTTGTCTTCGTGAACAGTAAGAGCACCGAAAGTAAACTAGAAAATGTAATAATATCAACCGGTAAAGATAAAAAATCAGGCAAAGGAATTCTTCTAGAGAAAAAAAGTGCTCTCACTTTAAAAAATGTAAAAGTGACTCAAACAGGCAACAGCGTAATTGCAAATAATCGTTCTAACATAACAATCTCTGGAGGATCATTTGATTCAAGCTATGCAACAATATGTGCTCAAAATGGTAGCAGCATCACCTTAACGGACAATGCTCAAATTACGTCACATGATGAAGCAGTCCTCTATGCACAAGACTCAAAATCCACAATTACGATGACAACAGGAAACGTGACAGGAAAATATACAGCCTTAGAAGCAGACATAGGTGGCCATATTACGGTTACAAATGTTGCTTTAAAAGCAACTAATAATGGCCGTGGTGTAGCTGCTGGTGCAGCTGCCTCTGGCTCTAACAGTGTGATTGAATTGCTTGGAAATACAACGATCAGTGACGTTAAAATCGGAATTGATGCGCAAAACGATAGCACAATCAAAATGATCGGAGGAACCATTACTGCTTCCGAAGCAGGCATTCACTTATTAAAAAACAAGAGCAATAACAAACTGAAAGATGTAACGATATTAAATCGTAAGGATAATGCACTACTAATCAATGCAATAATTGCAAGAAGAAGTGCCATTACTTTAGAAAATGTAACCGTTCCGCAAGCAATCAATAGCATAATTTCAGATAATGGTTCTCAAATAACAGTTTCTGGAGGATCATTTAACGCAAAAGGTGCAGCAGTATCTGCCATAAACGGCAGCACTATTACTTTAACTGACAATGCTCAAATTACATTATCTGATGACAGTGGGCTCTATGCAAAAGACTCAAAATCCACCATCACCATAACGGGAGGAACAGTACAAGGTAAAACTACTGCATTATTTTCCGGAAACGGTGGACATATTAAAGCCACGAATGTTACTCTAATAACAGCAGATAGTAACGGATTCGATGCGGAAAGCCAAGATGTTGGCAGTTTAGTTGAATTATATGGCCATACAACGATTAAAAATGCTGAGATCGGACTTTATTCAGAAAATGGCAGCACAATCAAAATGAATGGAGGGACAATAATTGCCGAAAATAGTGCATTTGTTGTAAATAATAATGGACATATTGATGTAACAAATGTTTCTGCCACAGCAGAAGATAGAAGTATAGCATTTGAAAAATCTAAGAACAATAAAACATCAGAAATCAATTTAACCAATGCAAAACTTCACATTAAAAATGGTACTGGAATTAATGCAAATGAATCAATTGGTAAAGCCAATCTCAAAAATTCAGAAATCCGTGCCAATGTTTTATTAGTAACCGAAGCCTCAACGAAAAAAAATGATTTCACTTTTATACTAAATGCCGATCACTCCATCTTAGACGGCAAAGTGAGCACTGAAAAAAATTCAAAACAGTCTTTGATTTGCAAAACAATACGAAATGGATATTGAAAACAAGCACAAATAAAAAAAGCCAGAACGAAAAACTGCTTGATATTACTCAAAGAGCACGTTCTGATATTTCTGTCCTTAACATCAATAACAGCTCTATTGTTTTTGAAGAGCCAACTGAAGATCATTATCACACGTTGCACATAGGATCTGGCAGACCAAATACTAAAAAAGTCTACAATGCTACAGGAAAAGCAGAAATTCATTTCAACGTCGAATGGAGTGATCGTGCTGCCATAAATAAACAAAAAGCTGACCATCTTCTGATTCACGGTGATGTTTCAGGTACTACACTGGTTTACATCACTGGACATTTAGAAAAGAACAATATTAAAGCAGACGCTTCTGCTCTTACCAGTGCACGTGGTCTTTCACTCATTCAAGTTTCTGGAAAAGTAAATCTAAACTCTTTCAAACTTGCAAAGGACTATATCACAATAAGTGGTTCACCTTATAAATATATACTGAAAGCTTATGGACCAAAATCAAACCACAGTAAAACAAATACTGAACAAAACCTTTTAGGAGAAAATAAAAACTTCTGGGACTTTCGCTTACAACCAGTACTGCTTGATAGAGACTCAAAAGTAAAAACCATCGTGCCATAAATACAAACTATTTGATCAAGCCCCAATGCTCTCTTGTATGCTGGATTGACCAATATGGCTAAGCAAAATGCAACTGTTAACCAATATGCGACATTTGTCTTAAGGAAAGAATAAGACAAACGGAATGGCTTTTTCTTATACACCTATGGAAAAACAGGAAGCTTATTTTTTGATAAGTAGTACTTCTAGTAGATATGGTTATAGCAGTGCTCATCTTCGTTATGCTGCTCTACAAGGAGCTGTTAACTTTGTCGCGCTAGAAGGGAAAAATATCTACAACACATTTTGGTCTTATAGAAACCTATGGACAACTCTCTTTGCACTCCAAAGAATATGCAAGACAGCAAGTAAGAGCATATTGAATAAATGGTCATTTCACTCACCGCCTATGGCAGTAAACAGCGTGACAGTGGTTTCTATCTTGATACGCTGTTTATCCTATGGATTCCTAAAGAGAAAGATCACCAATGCCCTCATTAGTACAACCGCAAAATTGAAAAATGCAAAAATGTTGGCGATCTCCACAACTGTTAGCAAACAATTTGCAACGGGTATCCAAGGCGTAACATTCGAACCGCAGGCACAGCTTGCCTATCAACATTTGATGTTTGATACCATTAAAGATGCTGATAATCTGACCATTGAGATGCAAAATCCTTCTCAATGGATAATCCCGTGTTGGTGGACGTTTGACAAAAACCATTGCCACTGAAAACAGCCGTCCTATGTCTTTCTATGGAAAATTAAACTTAATCAAAACCTTTGGTGATGATCAGACATTCCATATTGATAAGTATTATAAATGTGACCCCTTGGGAAGTTCCGTTGAAGGTGGGCTTGGTATTAGTGCATAATTGTCCGCTAACCTCTCCCTTCATGGTGATGTCAGCTATCAACAAAAGCTTCAAAAAACTGGTATAAGTGGTGCAAGCTTTTCAGGAGGAATACTCTATCAGTTTTAAATCAAGACTGTAAAAAACAGCCTATTCAATTTAACAAAAAGGCAGCATATTGCTGCCTTTTTGGTTTATTATAAGCTGTTTTTAAGCGCTTTTTTAAATAGAGAACAGCGAAATATTTGAAGACAGTCATTGACCATTGGATGTTTTTTACAAAAAATTCTTTTTATAAAGAATAAAACTGTAAAAAAGAGAACAACCAAAAACAAAATGATATTGTAAAATAATGAGAAGCTTTTCTAGAAAATACAACATTACTATCTTTTGTTATTTCTCACAAATTTAATGCTTAAAATCCCAAAATAAAACTTTTGAACATAAAATGATAAGTAAAAAATAATGCAATAATATCAAACAAAGGGATATGTTATAAGTCACTCATATATTTCAAAATGGAAGTTCTAATAGGATTTAAAATATTACAGCTCAAACACTGCCCAGAAAATTCATACTGAAAAAATCCTATTATCCCCTTCCCTCTTAACAATGCCGTCAAACATCTCCAGAAACTTCAAAACAAATAAAATTGCATTTTCTCTTTTGTAAAATTGATCATGCTCTTTGCTCTCTATGGACAATAGGCTCTATACTTGCTTCAAAAAACTCCTTTGTATAATCGTGTTGCGCATGTAGATTACGCAATTCATCATTGCTAAGCTCTTCAAGAATAATCCCTTTATGCATAATTCCAACACGTTCACAAATATGTGCAACAACAGCAAGATCATGGGACACCATCAAATAAGTAAGCTTTTTTCTCACGCGCAGTGATTTCAACAAGTTTAAAATTTCAGCCTGTACCGACACATCCAATGCAGATGTTGGCTCATCAAGCAACAACACCTCTGGCTCAATAATTAAAGTACGTGCAAGAGCAATACGCTGACGCTGCCCTCCAGACAACTCATGAGGATAACGATAAAGAAATGAAGAATCTAAACCAACGGAATCTAAAGCATCCTCCACCCGCTCTCTTTGATTATCCATTCCATGGATTTTGAGCGATTCAGAAAGAACCGTATGGACCATTTTTCTTGGATGCAGCGAAGCATAAGGATCTTGAAAAACCATTTGAATACAGCGTAAAAAATCCTTACTTCTTTTCTTTTCAACTTCTTGTCCAGCAAAAAGAAACTTTCCACTATAATCTGGAATAAGCCCCACCAATGTATTCAAAATAGTTGACTTTCCACATCCGGATTCACCAATCAAACCATAAGCTTCACCACGCTTAATATGAAAATTAACATTTTTAACAACTGTTACTGCCTTATGCCTGTGCCCAAAAGTTACAGATAAATTAGAAACATCAATAATATTCTCACAATTTGTCATGAGGAACCTCCTCAACGCCATTAACAATCGTAGGATTATACAACCAATCAGGATCACGCTCAGGAACAGCCAAAATATCAACTGGATTATCAAGCCGTGGCAAACTCGCGAGCAACGCCTTTGTATAAGGATGACAAGCGTGAGACAAATCAGAAGCAGGCAACTCTTCTAACACACGGCCCGCATACATCACCAAAATACGATCACAAAAATCAGCAATCATATTTAAATCATGACTAATGAAAATAAGTCCCGTTCCAGATTTTGTCACAAGTTCATCTAATACAGATAAAACTTGTCGTCTGACCGTAATATCAAGTGCAGATGTTGGCTCATCGGCAATAATTAAATCAGGTTTTGGAATGAGCATCATTGCAATCATCACGCGCTGCCCCATCCCCCCAGATATTTCATGAGGAAAGAGACGCATCACATGTTCAGGATCACGAATATGAACAGATTCTAACATAGATATGGTGCGCTCCCTCGCTTCAGCTTTTGAAACACGATAATGAATACGGTAAGCCTCCATAATCTGTTCCCCGATCCGTATTAATGGATTAAGTGAATATTTGGGGTCCTGTAAAATCATTGAAATACGTTTCCCACGGATTTTTCGCATCTGAGGTTCACTTGCGGCCAATAAATCAACATCCTCAAAGCGCATTTTTTTAGCTTTAACAATGGCTGCTTTTGGACTCAACCTTAGTATTGCGCGCCCAGTCATCGATTTTCCAGATCCGGATTCACCAACAATTCCAATTTTTTCTTTTCCAACAGAAAAACTAACGCCACGCACAACTTCTGAAATGCCGCGCGTTGTAGGAAAAGAAATACGTAAATCTTCTACTTCTAATAATTTATTACCCATTGCGTGGATCCAATACATCACGAAGACCATCACCTAAAAGATTGAAAGCAAGACTTGCAAATAATATTGCACAGCCTGGTATTGCCGCCAACCACCAATTTGTCATCATAAATTCTCGCCCTGAAGAAAGCATCGCACCCCATTCAGGACTTGGAAGTTGAGCTCCCAACCCTAAAAAACCAAGACCAGCAGCCGTTAAAATAATTCCAGACATATCCAAAGTTAATCGTACAATCACTGAAGGAATACACATGGGCGCAACATGAAACAAAATAATTCGCCAAGCAGAGGCCCCTTGCAGGCGAACTACAGAAACATAATCAGAAGAACGTATTGTCAAAGTCTCAGCACGTGCTAAACGTGCAATTGGTGGCCATGCTGCAATTGAAATTGCAATAGAAGCATTTTCAATCCCTGGTCCCAATGCGGCTGAAAATGCAAGAGCTAAAATCAAACCTGGAAAAGCAAGAAAAATATCGACAATGCGCATGAGCACAGTATCAACCCATCCGCCCATATAACCAGATACAGTTCCAACAATAAGCCCTATTGGACCTACAATAACTGTTGTAAGAAAAACAACATAAAGAGTAATACGGGAACCAAAAACAAGGCGACTAAAAATATCACGTCCCAATTCATCTGTTCCAAAATAATGCGCCATAGAGGGTGGCTGCAACCGATGCCCTAGATCATTGCTAAGAAAATCATGCGTAGCAATCCAAGGAGCAAAAAATGCACATATGATAATAATACAAATAATAAGCAGACCGAATACAGCCGAAAAGTTATGAAAAAACTTAGCCAGTGCGTGATAAATTCTTTGTATGTTCGCTTGAATTATGGAGTTTGGAACAGGATCGTTTAACCAACTACCCAAAGAAGATGATGATTGCGATTTATGATGATTACTTACTGTCATATTCAACGTGTCCTTGGATCAAAAATGCGATAAAGCAAATCAGAAAATAAATTAATGGCGACAAAGATAAATCCTACAAGTAAAGTACATCCTACAACTGCATTCATATCTCCGGCTAAAAGAGCATTTGTCAAGTAATGTCCAAAACCAGGCCAAGCAAAAACTGTCTCCGTTAAAACAGCCCCTTCTAATAAAAAAGCATAAGAAAGTGCAACAACGGTAATAATTTGAACAGCAGCATTTCGAAAGGCATGCCCCCAAACGGTTCGCGCCCACGATAATCCCTTTACACGTGCAGTAATGATATATTCCTGATTAAGCTGCTCAATCATAAACCCACGAGTCATACGGCTAATATAAGCCATAGCACCGAAAGCCAAGATCAAAGCAGGCATAATAACGTGACTAAAAACATTACCAAAAGCCTCCCATTGTCCTTGGCTTGCAGTATCCCAAAGGAAAAATCCTGTTTTTGGTTCAAAAGAATATTCATAAAGAAAATCAAGTCGTCCTGGGCCACCAACCCAGCCAAGTTTGGCGTAAAATATTAACAACGCCATTAATCCGAGCCAAAATGTTGGAGTAGAATAACTTACAAGTGTAAAAACACGGACAACATAATCAATAAATGAATCGCGATACATTGCTGCAAAAACACCAAATGGAATTCCAAGACTTGTGCCAATAACAATAGCAACGGTTGCAAGCTCTAATGTTGCAGGAAATACACGCATAATATCGGCTAGAACAGGTCGCCCAGAAGTTAAAGCATCTCCAAAGTCAAACAAAAATACATTATGAAGATACTTCCAATATTGGACAATCAACGGCTTATCAAGACCCAGCTTATAATACATTGCATCATAAGCTTCCTGACTAATATTATCACCAAGAATAGACAGAACCGGATCTAGAGGAAGAAGATGACCAAGAAAAAAAGTGATCGTCACCAACCCAAGCAATGTGATAAAAACTGAAATAAGAAGTTTCAATCCTTTGCATAAAAAATCCCATAAAAATAATTTTTTCTGCTTTTCTGATACAGCTCTTTCAGTCTCTGAAAGTGGCAAAACCATTATAAAAATCCCCTCTGTAGCGACAAAACATAAAGCAAATACTTTTTTATATAACAAAACAATCTCTTATTAAGCATGTTCTACAATCATTTTCTATAACATGCTTCTTTTTATTTTTCTGCTTCATTGTAATAAAGTCTATAACTGTTCCAAATCCATTTTTTGACATCAGGTCCCATACCAACGGTATAATATGTCTGAAATAAATAAACCATAGGACCATGCTCTAGCACATAATGCTGTAAAGTACGATATTGCATGATACGCTTATTGGGGTCTTTCTCAAACAAAGCATCCATCACCATGTTATTAATATTTTCATCATAATACCCAGCGCGCCAAGCTAAATACATATTGTGCTTTTTTGTAAATGTTGGATCAGGGTTAAACACGTGATTTAATGAAGCAGGATGTCCATCAGGATCGGCACTCCCCCACCCCATAATAGCAGTATCATAATTTCCACCACGTACACGGCTCAACAATTGATTTTGTGCCATTTTTTCAATTGTAAGCTCAACACCAATTTTGCGTGCATTGGCTTGAATAGACTGTGCAACAGACGACATATAACTAAGGCTTCCAACTAAAAGATTAGCTTTAAACCCATTAGGATAACCAGCTTCAGTAATCAGTTGTTTTGCTTTTTTCAAATCCAACTGAAAAGGCAAACCTTCTTTTTCATCTAAAGCACCTGGAACACCTAAAGACATATAAGTTGCCCGTGGAATAGCAATCCCTTTCAAAACAGTTTTTCCAAGACCTTCATAATCAACCAAATAACGAAGTGCCAATCTGACCTTTTCATTCGCAAAAATTGCATTCTTATTATTTAACGATAAGTAAATAATCTGCGGACGCAAAACACGACTAATTTTGACTGGTCCTCCCTTTTTTTCAAGATCTAAAATATCCTCTGAAGAAAGATCACGCACTATATCCACATCACCTTTTTCCAAAAGAAGTCTTTGACTTGATGAATCCGCTACATGCTGCACAACAATCTGCTTAATTTTAGGCACTTCGCCCCAATAATGTTGTGTCGCCTCTAACACAACTTTATCTCCTGGAGACCAGCTCACCAATTTATAAGGTCCAACACAAGCTGTATGTGTTGCTAAATATTTATTCCCCATATCACCGTTAATACTCTGTGCTTCAATTGTTTTCCGATCAAGCAAAGCAGAAGCATAAGATTGTCCAATAACAGTCAATATGAGCTGAATAGGATAGGGTTTATCTAATTTTAATTGTAAAGTCTTATCATCAAGAGCCTGAATATTTGTTTCAATATTGTTTTTGGTAAACCCATAATCCATTAAAGATTGAGCATAGCTTAATCCTAATTTAATAATCCGTCGCATCGACCATACCAGATCTTGCGCTGTAGCCATCCTTCCATCATTAAACTTTAAATCATCACGAAGATGAAAGACTATTCTTTTGCCATTGTCTAAAACGTCCCAAGATTTTGCCATAGCAGGGCGAAGTTTTGTAGGATCGTGTTCATCATATTGCACTAACGCGCTGCAAATATTCGTCAATAACTCACTCGTCACAACCTCAACAGTTTGCGCTGGATCAAAACTACTAATTGAATCAATATTCCATGCCATTACCAATATATCTTTAGATGAGGCACTGAATGCCGATGTTACAGCCCCATTAAAAAAAACGATTGAGCTTAATAAAATAGAAAATTTTTTCAATATTCTTTGTTTTCCCATTTTATCTCTTCCTTTTGTATTCTTCTACCTTTTCACACAAAGTGATTGTGATTTTGCTTAAATAGCATAGCATTAGACATCAATTTCATTTAATCAAACTAAGCATCTATAAAATAATTTTCTTATACATTAGTCTATATTCGGGATGCAGAGAATCTATAACCATAAACAAAGATCCTCCCCAATATAACTTTCTATATTCATCCCTCCTTAATAAACGACCTCCATCATATACAGCACAAATATCCCCCACAGTTTCATCCTTTAAAAAACTGAAGGACTTTTATATGAAAAAATATTTTCATCATGCAATTATGATCAAGCTATTTTTACCTTTGACAACACGAAAAGACACTTTTATTTTTCAATTTTACTATAAAAAATACGCGGTGCACTATTCCAAACCCATTTTTTGACATCCGGTGTCATCGCTATAACGCTATATTGCTGGTAAATAAACGCATAAGGTCCTTTTTGCATAAGTTCACGTTGTAAATCAGCATATATTTGCGCCCGTTTTTGCGGATCTTTTTGAAACAACGCTTCTTCAACTTTTTGATTCATCTTAGCATCAAAATACCCATGCTTCCAACTAGGATAGGCTGTATTTCTAGCCTCAAAACGATTATCTGGATTGAAAATAAGACGTGAAGCCATTGTATGAGGATCGGCAGAATCATTATTCCATCCGATAAAAGCCGTATCAAAAGCTCGAGCATCCACTTTTGAAAATAACTGTGTACCTGCTACACGTTCAATTTTAAGACGCACGCCCGCCTGTGCAGCACTATCTTGGAGTGACTGAGCAAGTAACAAAGTATAAGGAGTGTTTGACACGAGAAAATTTGCCGCAAATCCATTCGGATAACCAGCCTCTGTTAAAAGCTGCTTGGCTTTTTGAATATCAAGCTTAAAGGGCTGCCCTTCTTTTTCATCTAAAGCCCCAAAGTTGCCAAGAGGAATAAAACTGGCCCGTGGAACACCAATCCCTTTGAGAAGCTTCTTGCCAAGACCTTCATAATCTATGAGATAACGCATCGCCAAGCGCACTTTTTCCTTAGCAAAAATAGGATTCGTCGTATTGAATCCCCAGTACATCATAGTTGGCACTAACACTCTTTCAACTTTAACATCTGTTGTTTTTTGCAGATCTGCAAGATCTTCAGGTGTCAAATTACGAGCAACATCAATATCATGTTTTTGCAACAACAAACGTTGTGTTCCGGGCTCTGCAACATGGCGAATTAAAATCTGCTT
>NZ_JBHIMJ010000082.1:0-79307 GCF_042194035.1 Bartonella sp. OC16QHHD
CTGCGTTTTGCTATTCGTGAAGGTGGTCGTACTGTTGGTGCCGGTATCGTCTCTAAGATCATTGAATAAATAATGCTTGTTAAAGGGGTGTTAAAAGTGTTTTAGTTTTGAGAGTTAGGGGTATAGCTCAGTTGGTAGAGCGGCGGTCTCCAAAACCGCAGGTCGCGGGTTCAAGTCCTGCTGCCCCTGCCAAAGGGGGGGTACATATAAGGGAGTGGATTTTGCTGCCTTTTTCGCTTTTTTTGATATGGGGCTTGTTTTTTTGTGTGTGAAACGGTATTGAATAGAAAGTAAGGAAATTGCATAAGTCTGAAAGTTGGCTTTTGCATTTTTTTTCCTGTTTATTTTATTCTATAAAACACAATAGGACTAGAGAGAGTATAGTGTGACGATGGCATCTAAAACCAATCCGATTACCTTTTTGAAGCAGGTTTATGCAGAAACAATTAAAGTGAAATGGCCTACACGTCGTGAGACGGTTATTTCTACTATTATGGTTTTGTTGGTAACTGCATTGGCTTCAGCTTTCTTTTTTATTGTGGATCAGGTTATGCATTTTGGTGTTTGGCGGGTTATTGATCTTCTGAAATATCTTTTTAGTTGAGAATGTAAGGAAGTGTGACTGTGGCAGCTCGTTGGTATATTGTTCAGGCATATTCAAACTTTGAAAAGAAAGTAGCGGAAGCTATTGATAAGGAGGCAAAGCAAAAGGGACTTGATCATCTTTTTGAAAAGATTTTTGTTCCAACAGAGCGTGTTGTAGAGGTTCGTCGTGGACGCAAAGTTGATACTGAGCGAAAATTTTTTCCTGGTTATGTTCTTGTTCGTGCTGAGTTAACAGATGAAGTTTATCATCTTATTAAGAATACGCCTAAAGTGACAGGTTTTTTAGGATCAGATGCGCGTCCTGTTCCCATTTCTGATCGAGAGGTTGAGCAAATTCTCAAACAAGTTCAGGAAAGGGTTGAGTCTCCAAAGTCCTCTGTATTGTTTGAGGTTGGAGAGCAAGTTCGCGTTGCTGATGGTCCTTTTGTTTCATTTAATGGAATTGTTCAAGAGGTTGAAGAAGAGCGCTCTCGTCTTAAGGTTGAAGTGCTTATTTTTGGGCGTCCTACGCCTGTTGATTTGGAATTTAGTCAGGTTGAAAAACTCTGATTAAACTTAGAGTAGTTTTAATTACTTTAAGGAAGGAGTGGGAGGTGATTTATAGCTTTTGTCGGCTTAATGATCCGAACCACGTGACTGCAAGCGGGTAACGGGCAAGATGAATTGTCAGTATACCAGTAAAATTAAAGGCAGATTGTTATGGCAAAAAAAAGTATAGGTCAGCTTAAGTTGCAGGTCCCTGCAGGAGCTGCTACTCCATCTCCACCGATTGGTCCAGCTCTTGGGCAGCGTGGTATTAATATCATGGAATTTTGTAAGGCGTTTAATGCAGCGACACAAGAAATGGAAAAGGGGGCACCGATTCCAGTTGTTATTACGTATTACCAAGATAAATCTTTCACATTTTCTCTCAAGACGCCTCCTGTATCATTCTTTTTAAAGAAGGAAGCAAACCTGAAATCTGGCTCAAAAGAGCCTGGTAAAGTGTCTGTAGGAAGCATTTCTCGCGATAAAATTCGTTCGATTGCGGAATCAAAGATGAAAGATCTTAATGCGAATGATATTGAGGCAGCAATGCGTATGGTTGAAGGTTCTGCTCGCTCGATGGGCTTGGAAGTGGTGGGCTAATATTATGGCAAAAGTAGCAAAAAGAATAAAAAATATCCGAAAAGATATTGATTTTAATGAACTTTACGCTTTAAAAGATGCCGTTTCAATGGTTAAGGAGCGTGCTGTTGCTAAGTTTGATGAAACAATCGAAATTTCAATGAACTTGGGTGTTGATCCTCGTCATGCTGATCAAATGGTTCGAGGCGTTGCTCATTTGCCTAATGGAACAGGGAGAAATATTCGTGTTGCCGTTTTTGCTCGTGGGGATAAGGCTGAGGAAGCTAAGGCGGCAGGAGCTGATATTGTGGGTGCCGAAGATTTATTTGAAAGCGTTAATAGAGGGACTATAGATTTTGATCGTTGTATTGCAACGCCAGACATGATGCCTCTTGTTGGTCGTCTTGGTAAGATTCTTGGTCCACGGAGTTTGATGCCGAATCCGAAAGTTGGTACTGTAACACTTGATGTCGCCGGTGCTGTCAAAGCTTCTAAAGGTGGTGCTGTTGAGTTTCGTGTGGAAAAAGCTGGTATTGTGCATGCTGGTATTGGTAAGGCTTCTTTTGGTGTTGAAAAAATCGTAGAAAATATAAAAGCCTTTGCAAGTGCAGTTATTAAAGCCAAACCGCAAGGTGCAAAAGGTGAGTATATTAAGCGCGTTGCTGTTTCGTCGACTATGGGAATTGGTGTTAAAGTTGATCCAGCAACGGTTCGTTCAGAGCTAGTATAAGCTGATTTATAATTTTGTTTTGGGGTATGGGAATATCAAAATTGTATTTAAAATGCTGATTTTGATCAGCTCGCTATCTAAGCTTTATAGGGCTTAGGTTGTACCGGGAGAAATTCCGGAATATCCTGTCCGAGATTGTAGGTGATGCTTTTAAGTATCTTAATCAAAAAAAACCTGCATGAGACTGGGGTAAAAACTGAGAGTTAAAAGACTTAAAGGGTTTGAGCCAAGGTTGCCTTTGAACGCTGTGCGTGAAAAAGGGGACAGGATCCTCATCGGTGACATGAAGTGTTTTATGTTATCAAAGGTAACCAACAGGTTTGTTTTAAGCAAATCTGTTAAATGGAGAGAGACAGTGAATAGAGCGGAAAAACGCGAATTTGTTACATGGCTTAACGAGGCTTTTCGGAAGTCTGGTTCTGTTGTTGTTGCACATTATTCCGGTCTGACAGTTTCACAGATGAATGATTTGCGTTCGAAAATGGGTGAAGCTGGCGGTGCCGTTAAGGTCGCCAAAAACCGTCTTGCTAAAATCGCTCTTCAGGGCACGGAATCTGAATCGATAGTGGGTTTGTTTACTGGACAAACACTTATTGCTTATTCAGAAGATCCAATCACAGCACCGAAAGTTGCTGTTGATTTTGCGAAAAGCAATGACAAATTTGTCATACTTGGCGGTTCAATGGGTGCAACAAGTTTAACTGTAGATGCTGTGAAGTCATTGGCTTCATTGCCTTCATTAAACGAGTTGCGTGCAAAACTTGTGGGTATGATTTCTACCCCTGCGACCCGTATTGCACAGGTTGTTAATGCCCCTGCTGGTCAGGTTGCACGTGTCATTGGAGCATATGCTCAGGAGGATAAGGCGGCTTAAGGCTGTTTGTATTCACGTTTATGGAAGAGCTTTAATGCTTTTCTGTTTTTTTGAATAAGATTTAATAATGGTTAAAATCTTTTAATTGAAGGAATTTAAAAATGGCTGATCTAGAGAAGATCGTAGAAGACCTTTCTAATCTAACCCTTTTGGAAGCCGCTGAGCTTTCTAAGTTACTTGAAGAAAAGTGGGGAGTTTCGGCTGCTGCTCCTGTAGCTGTCGCTGCTGTTGCTGGTGCTGCTGCTCCAGCTGCTGAAGAAAAAACAGAATTTGATGTTATTCTTGTTGAAGGTGGCGCACAAAAAATTAATGTTATTAAGGAAGTTCGTGCTCTTACTGGACTTGGTCTTAAAGAAGCTAAAGATCTGGTTGAAGGTGCACCTAAGCCTATTAAAGAGGCTGCTTCTAAAGAAGAAGCAGAAAAAATTAAATCTCAACTTGAAGCTGCCGGTGCTAAGGTGGAACTTAAGTAAATTTAATTTTATCGGCGGGCATTTATGTTCGCCGATTTTCTTTCTCTTAATACAAAGAGGGAAAATAATGAGTAAAAAACCTTTTCCCAATGGTTTCGTAACAGGAATGGGATAGGTTTGGATTACTTACCCCTTCATCATAGAGTCAAAGAGATAAATGGCTTATGTTGGTGGGGAAAGTTAATGATGCTCATTATTGAGTGTCAAGTGAACTGGTCTGCATATGCAGGTTAATGGTATAAGGCTTTCAAGGTTGGTCTACCTTGAAGAGTAAAGATCAAGGAGCGACGATGGCTCAGACTCACGCAATGATGTCTCAATTCAATGGTCGTAAGCGCGTACGGAAATTTTTTGGTAAGATTCCTGAAGTAGCAGAAATGCCGAATCTTATTGAGGTTCAAAAAGCCTCATACGATCAATTTCTCATGGTTGAGGAACCGAAAGGTGGACGACCAGATGAAGGTTTGCAAGCTGTTTTTAAATCGGTTTTTCCTATTTCAGATTTTTCCGGTACAGCTATGCTTGAGTTTGTAGGTTATGAATTTGATTTACCAAAATTTGATGTTGAAGAGTGCCGTCAACGTGATTTAACTTATGCTGCCCCATTAAAGGTCATATTGCGTTTGATTGTTTTTGATGTTGATGAGGATACTGGCTCCAAAGATATCAAAGACATTAAAGAGCAAGGCGTTTATATGGGCGATATGCCTTTAATGACGACGAATGGTACCTTTATTGTTAATGGTACGGAGCGTGTTATTGTTTCTCAGATGCATCGTTCTCCTGGTGTCTTTTTTGACCATGATAAAGGAAAGTCCCATTCATCAGGAAAGCTTCTTTTTGCTGCTCGTGTTATTCCGTATCGAGGTTCTTGGCTTGATATTGAGTTTGATGCTAAGGACATCATTTATGCGCGTATTGATCGACGGCGCAAGATTCCTGTTACTAGTCTTTTGATGGCATTAGGTATGGATGCGTCGGATATTTTATCGACGTTTTATGATAAAGTGACTTATGAGCGTGATGGAGAAGGATGGCGAGTTCCTTATTCTGTGGATCGCTTTAAAGGAATGAAGCTCATTTCTGACCTTATAGATGCAGATAGTGGTGAAGTCGTTGCGGAGGCTGGTAAAAAATTAACAGTTCGTACTGCGAAGTCTTTGGTAGAAAAAGGACTTAAAGCGGTTAAAGTTAGTGAAGATGATTTATTAGGTTGTTATCTAGCCGAAGATATCGTCAATTACGAAACAGGTGAAATCTACCTTGAAGCTGGTGATGAAATTGACGAAAAAGTATTAAAAATTCTGCTCGATGTTAGTGCTGATCAAGTCAATATTCTTGATATTGATCACATGAATATTGGCGCTTACATCCGCAATACTTTGAAGGTGGATAAAAATGAAAGTCGGCAGGATGCGTTATTTGATATTTACCGGGTGATGCGTCCAGGTGAACCTCCAACAATCGATACAGCAGAAGCAATGTTCCATTCATTGTTTTTTGATCCAGAGCGTTATGATCTTTCAGCTGTCGGGCGTGTTAAGATGAATTTACGTATGGATCTTGATTGTCCAGACACAGTTCGCATTTTACGCCAAGAGGATATTCTTGCTGTTGTTAAGATGTTGGTTGAATTGCGTGATGGACGTGGTGAAATTGATGATATTGATAATCTTGGCAACCGTCGCGTTCGTTCCGTTGGGGAGTTGATGGAAAATCAATATCGTATTGGTCTTCTTCGTATGGAGCGTGCGATAAAAGAGCGTATGTCATCGGTTGAAATTGATACAGTTATGCCACAGGATTTAATCAATGCAAAGCCTGCGGCAGCAGCGGTCCGTGAATTTTTTGGGTCTTCACAATTGTCGCAGTTTATGGATCAAACCAATCCATTGTCAGAAATTACCCATAAGCGCCGTCTTTCTGCTCTTGGTCCAGGTGGTTTGACTCGTGAACGTGCGGGTTTTGAAGTCCGTGACGTACATCCTACGCATTATGGTCGTATTTGTCCGATTGAAACACCAGAAGGCCCCAATATTGGTCTGATTAACTCCTTAGCAACATTTGCGCGAGTTAACAAATATGGCTTTATTGAAAGCCCATATCGAAAAATTATTGATGGGAAAGTCACAAAAGAAGTTATTTATCTTTCAGCGATGGAAGAAGCAAAGCATTATGTCGCTCAGGCTAATTCTTCATTAGATAACGAAGGTCGTTTTATAGAAGAGTTTGTTGTTTGCCGTCATGCTGGTGAAGTTTTAATGGCGCCGCGTGATCATGTTGATTTGATGGATGTTTCACCAAAACAGTTGGTTTCAGTTGCAGCAGCGCTTATTCCTTTTTTGGAAAATGATGATGCGAATCGTGCGCTTATGGGATCGAACATGCAGCGTCAAGCAGTTCCTCTTGTACGCGCTGAAGCGCCATTTGTTGGGACGGGAATGGAATCTATTGTTGCGCGCGATTCAGGAGCTGCTGTAAGTGCAAAACGTAGTGGTGTTGTTGATCAAGTCGATGCTACCCGTATTGTTATCCGTGCAACAGAAGATTTAGATCCTTCAAAATCAGGCGTTGATATTTACCGCTTACAGAAATTTCAGCGTTCTAATCAGTCCACTTGTATTAATCAGCGTCCTCTTGTACATGTCGGTGATAGGGTAGAGAAAGGTGATATCATTGCAGATGGTCCATCCACGGATCTTGGTGATTTGGCTCTTGGGCGGAATGTTCTCGTAGCCTTTATGCCTTGGAATGGATACAATTATGAAGATTCTATTTTGTTATCCGAGCGCATTGTTGCTGATGATGTGTTTACTTCAATTCATATTGAGGAATTTGAAGTTGCGGCACGCGATACAAAACTTGGACCTGAGGAAATTACGCGCGACATTCCTAATGTTGCGGAAGAAGCGTTAAGAAATCTTGATGAAGCTGGCATTATTTATATTGGTGCTGAAGTTCAACCAGGTGATATTTTAGTTGGAAAGATTACCCCGAAAGGTGAAAGTCCCATGACGCCGGAAGAAAAGCTTCTGCGTGCAATTTTTGGGGAAAAGGCATCCGATGTTCGTGATACTTCTATGCGTATGCCTCCTGGGACTTTTGGTACTGTTGTTGAAGTTCGCGTTTTTAATCGCCATGGCGTGGAAAAAGATGAACGTGCGATGGCAATTGAGCGTGAAGAAATTGAGCGTTTAGCAAAAGACCGTGATGATGAACAGTCTATTCTTGATCGCAATGTTTATGCGCGCCTCACCGATATGTTGACAGGTAAAGTTGCTGTAGAAGGTCCGAAAGGCTTTTCGGGCAGCAAAAAGCTTGATAGTACAGTAATGGGGCATTATCCACGATCCCAGTGGTGGCAATTTGCTGTTGAGGATGAAAAGCTTCAAAATGAAATTGAAGCTTTGCGCAAGCAATATGATGAATCAAAAGAAGCATTACAACGTCGCTTTATGGATAAGGTTGAAAAGGTCCAAAGAGGTGATGAAATGCCTCCTGGTGTCATGAAAATGGTGAAGGTTTTTGTGGCTGTGAAGCGCAAAATCCAACCAGGTGACAAGATGGCGGGACGTCACGGGAATAAGGGTGTTGTTTCACGTATTCTTCCCGTAGAAGATATGCCATTTCTTGAAGATGGGACCCATGCTGATATCGTCTTGAATCCGCTTGGTGTGCCTAGTCGTATGAATGTTGGACAAATTCTTGAAACGCATCTTGGTTGGGCATGTGCGGGGATGGGCAAGAAGATTGGTGCTTTGTTAGAGTTATATCAAGAGACTGGGGATATATTGCCGTTGCGTCAGCGTATTGAAAATCTTATGCCTGATGATAATCATAATGAACCAGTTCGTCAGTATGATAATGAAAGCCTTTACAAATTGGCATTGCAGATGAAGAAAGGGGTTTCAATTGCAACGCCTGTTTTTGATGGAGCACATGAGTCTGATATTAACATGATGCTGGAAGACGCAGGCTTAGATAGTTCAGGGCAGGTTACGCTTTATGATGGTCGTACTGGGGAGCCTTTTGATCGTCCAGTAACGGTGGGATATATTTACATGTTGAAATTGCATCACCTTGTTGATGATAAGATTCATGCACGTTCTATTGGTCCCTATTCACTTGTTACGCAGCAGCCATTAGGAGGTAAGGCACAATTTGGTGGTCAGCGTTTTGGTGAAATGGAGGTTTGGGCACTTGAAGCTTATGGTGCTGCATACACTTTGCAGGAGATGCTAACAGTAAAATCAGATGATGTGGCTGGTCGAACAAAAGTCTATGAGGCAATTGTGCGTGGTGATGATACATTTGAGGCAGGTATACCCGAAAGCTTTAATGTGTTGGTAAAAGAAATGCGCTCACTTGCTCTTAATGTGGAGCTTGATGATGCGCGTGAACTTATTGCACAGCGGGCATTGTCTGATACGGCAGAATAATAATTCAAGGAGCGCATTAGAAAAAGGCTGCGCTCTTATTACTTTAAGAGGCTCAATAACCTTATTAAGGCTATACAGGTCATTTTTAAAAGTAAATGTCTTTTAAAGAAGATCTGTTATAAAATAGATGAGATATTACAACAGGTTCTAAGAATCTTTGAAGGAGAACAGCATGAACCACGAGGTCATGAATCTTTTCAATCCTCAAGCGCCAGCGCAGACATTTGACTCTATTCGTATTTCTATTGCGAGTCCTGAGAAAATTTTGTCCTGGTCGTATGGTGAGATTAAGAAGCCTGAGACGATTAATTATCGGACTTTTAAACCAGAGCGTGATGGTCTTTTTTGTGCACGTATATTTGGCCCTATTAAGGACTATGAATGTCTATGTGGCAAATATAAACGCATGAAGTATAAGGGCATTATTTGTGAAAAATGTGGTGTAGAGGTTACTCTTTCCCGCGTACGTCGTGAGCGTATGGGGCATATTGAACTTGCGGCACCCGTTGCGCATATATGGTTTCTTAAATCATTACCAGGTCGTATTTCTACACTTTTAGATTTAACTTTAAAAGATATTGAACGGGTTCTTTATTTTGAGAATTATATTGTAACCGAACCAGGATTGACGTCTCTTAAGCTCCATCAGCTTCTTTCTGAAGAAGAATATATGCTTGCTATTGATGAATTTGGAGAAGATCAGTTTACAGCTATGATTGGCGCTGAAGCTATTTACGAGCTTTTAGCTAGTATGGAGTTAGATAAAATCGCTAATGATTTGCGTCTTGAATTAGCTGAAACAACTTCAGAGTTAAAGCAGAAAAAATTGATTAAACGACTTAAAATCGTTGAAAATTTTCTTGAATCTGGAAATAAGCCAGAGTGGATGATTATGAAAACAATTCCGGTTATTCCACCGGATTTGCGTCCATTGGTTCCGCTTGATGGTGGGCGTTTTGCGACATCAGATCTGAATGATCTTTATCGGCGTGTTATTAATCGTAATAACCGCTTGAAACGGCTGATTGAATTGCGTGCTCCTGGAATTATCGTACGCAATGAAAAGCGTATGGTACAAGAAGCTGTTGATGCATTGTTTGATAATGGACGGCGTGGGCGTGTGATTACTGGAGCCAATAAACGTCCTCTTAAGTCTTTATCAGATATGTTGAAGGGCAAGCAAGGACGTTTTCGTCAGAACTTACTTGGGAAGCGTGTTGATTACTCGGGGCGTTCTGTTATCGTGACGGGTCCTGAATTAAAATTGCATCAATGTGGTCTTCCCAAAAAAATGGCTCTTGAATTATTTAAGCCTTTTATTTATGCGCGGCTTGATGCAAAAGGCTATTCATCAACGGTAAAGCAGGCAAAGAAGCTTGTTGAAAAAGAACATCCAGAAGTTTGGGATATCTTGGATGAGGTTATTCGTGAACACCCTGTTTTACTCAACCGTGCGCCAACATTGCACCGTTTGGGGATTCAGGCTTTTGAACCTATCTTAATTGAAGGCAAAGCTATTCAACTTCATCCACTGGTGTGTACTGCTTTTAATGCAGATTTTGATGGTGATCAGATGGCGGTTCACGTGCCGCTTTCTCTTGAAGCACAGCTTGAAGCCCGTGTTTTGATGATGTCCACCAATAATATTCTTCATCCGGCCAATGGTGCTCCCATTATTGTTCCCTCACAGGATATGGTTCTTGGTCTTTATTATCTTTCAATTGTTTCTGAAAAAGAACCAGGTGAAGGAATGGCCTTTTCTGATATAGGTGAGCTTCATTATGCCTTGGAAAATAAGGTTATAACGCTTCATACGAAGATTAAAGGCCGTGTTAAGAATATGGGGAAGGATGGAAAAGAAGTCTCTAAACTTTATGATACGACACCTGGTCGTTTGATTATCGGTGAGCTTTTGCCAAGAAGTGCGGATATCTCATTTGATATTGTCAATCAAGAGATGACGAAAAAGAACATTTCTAAAATGATTGATCATGTTTATCGGCACTGTGGACAAAAAGAGACGGTTATTTTTTGTGACCGTATTATGCAGCTTGGCTTTTCTTATGCTTGTCGTGCAGGAATTTCATTCGGTAAGGACGATATGGTTATTCCTGATAGTAAGTCGCGTTTAGTCGCAGAAACAGAAGCTTTGGCTAAGGAGTACGAACAGCAATATAATGATGGTTTGATTACACAAGGTGAAAAATACAATAAGGTTGTAGATGCTTGGGGTAAATGTACAGATCGCGTTGCAGATGAAATGATGAAACGTATTCAAGCCGTCGATATTGATCCTAAAACAGGTCGTCAACGACCGATGAATTCTATCTATATGATGTCGCACTCTGGTGCTCGTGGTTCTGCTAACCAGATGAGACAATTGGCCGGTATGCGTGGATTAATGGCAAAACCATCGGGTGAAATTATTGAAACACCCATTATATCCAATTTTAAAGAAGGTCTAACTGTTAATGAATACTTCAATTCCACGCATGGTGCACGTAAAGGACTTGCTGATACTGCGTTAAAGACGGCAAACTCTGGTTATTTAACACGGCGTCTTGTTGATGTTGCACAGGATGCTATTATTTCAGCAGTTGATTGTGGTACCGCAAAAGGGCTTACCATGCAGCCGATTGTTGATGCAGGACAAATTGTTGCCTCCCTTGGGCAAAGAATTCTTGGTCGTACAGCGCTTGTTGATATTCTACATCCTGTCTCTGGAGAGGTTATCCTTGAAGGTGGAGCAATGATTGAGGAAGCTGATGTCGCGAAGATTGAAGCAGCTGGAATTCAATCTGTTCAAATTCGTTCTGCATTAACATGTGAAACACGTCTTGGTGTTTGTGCAAAATGCTATGGTCGTGATTTGGCGCGTGGAACACCTGTTAATCAGGGAGAAGCCGTTGGTGTTATTGCTGCTCAATCCATTGGTGAGCCGGGAACACAGCTTACTATGCGTACTTTCCACTTAGGAGGAACTGCGCAGGTTGTTGATTCATCGTATTTAGAGGCATCTTATGAAGGTAAGGTGGAGATTCGTAATCGTAATGTGGTTCGTAATTCTGAAGGACATTTGGTTGTTATGGGGCGTAATATGGCTATCCTTATCAAGGATGAGTTAGGAAAAGAGCGCGTTGTACATCGTGTTAGCTATGGTGCTCATATTTTTGTTGATGATGGTGATGTGGTTAAACGTGGCCAACGTATAGCAGAATGGGATCCTTATACACGTCCAATTTTAACGGAAGTTGAAGGCTATGTGGGTTTTGAAGATATGATTGATGGTTTATCTGTCACTGAAACAGCTGATGAATCTACGGGTATTACGAAGCGTTTGGTGATTGATTGGCGCGCTAATCCACGTGGTGCGGATCTTAAACCAGCTATTATTATTCACACGGATAAAGAAGGTGAATCCATTGCTAAATTGTATAAGGGAGGTGAAGCTCGTTATATGATGTCAGTGGAAACTATTCTTTCTGTTGAGCTTGGTGCTCATGTTAAGGCTGGTGATGTTATTGCTCGTTTGCCAATGGAAAGTGCCAAGACGAAAGATATTACGGGTGGTCTTCCTCGTGTGGCTGAGCTTTTTGAAGCGCGTCGTCCAAAGGATCATGCGATTATTGCTGAAGTAAGTGGTACAATTCGATTTGGCCGTGGTTATAAGAATAAACGTCGTATCATTATTGAACCAAATGATGAAACTCTTGAGGCAGTAGAATACTTGATTCCAAAAGGTAAGTTGTTCCACTTCCAAGAAGGCGATCAAATTGAAAAGGGAGATTATATCCTTGATGGTAATCCAGCACCTCATGACATCTTGGCGATTAAGGGGGTTGAAGCTTTGGCATCTTATCTTGTTAATGAGATTCAGGAGGTTTATCGTTTGCAGGGAGTTCTTATTAATGATAAGCACATTGAAGTGATTGTTCGTCAAATGTTGCAAAAAGTTGAAATTACAGAATCTGGAGATTCTGGTTATATTCCAGGTGATAATGTTGATCGTATTGAACTTGATGAAATCAATGATAATTTGATTGCAGAAGGGAAGAAACCTGCATCTGGTAATCCCATTCTTCTTGGAATTACAAAAGCTTCTCTTCAAACGCCTTCTTTCATTTCGGCGGCATCGTTTCAGGAAACAACACGTGTTCTTACTGAAGCAGCAGTTTCTGGTAAAATTGATACTTTGCAAGGACTTAAAGAGAACGTTATTGTCGGTCGTCTTATTCCAGCAGGTACGGGTGGTACAATTTCTCAAATCCGTCGTATTGCTGCAGTTCGTGATGATTTGATTGTAGATGAGCAGCGTAAGTCTAGTAATAACGAAGTGGCTAAGGCTATGTTGACAAATATGACAACCGGGGCCGTTGCTGAATAATTTAAATACAACACCACATAATATAAAAACGTCTGAATAGAAAGTTCAGACGTTTTTTATTTCGAAATGCAGAAGTTGTATATTTTCTTGAAAAATATCAAAAATTATAAGGCGATAGTTATTTTAAACATCTTTAGTAGCTTATTGTTTTGTAATGATGCTTATCTTTCTTGTTGTTTCATTTTAAAGTTTCTTAATTTCTGAAGGCAGTATAGAAAGTTTTTTCCCAAATATGTGAAACTCAAAAATCATATTCAAGGAAAAGAGTTGATTATCTACAAATCAAATAATGATTGATTTTAAACTTTAGGAAAATTTTTAATTGATATCTTCTATAGAGATTTAAAAGGATTTATAATGAAAGATCAATAGTCTTTCTGTAATCTAAAAATAATTGATTCTCTACTATACAATGTTTATGAATGTATTTTCTTCTAAATTAGAATGCAGAAAAGTAGAGATTAAGGTGCTCACTAAGTTTTATAAAAAATAGATATATTTCTTATAACAATGTGATCTATGCAGACAGAATAATAAAATGTACGAATATTATTCAATTGGAAAATTAACACGTGAGTTTTCAATAATAGCTCGAACTTTGCTATGAAGAAGAGGGACTTCTTATCCCTTTTCGGTGTGGAAGTACACGGCTTTATACATAAACGGATCGTCATAAGTTAAAACAAATCCTGTATGCTAACAGAGTAAAATTTTCGTTGTCTGAAATATCTGATATGTTGACAATGGTTGGAAAACCACCTGATGATGAGAAAAAGCTTAAGAAATTAATTGCAGGAATTCATAAAAAACGAACTGATTTAAAGCAAAAGCAGCATGATGTTGATGATCTTCTACAGGATTTAGAACGAATTGAAGAGAGTTTTTTTGAGAGCTTAACGGAGTTGGGGGTTAGTCATTGATTATAAATTTATTTTGTCTTCTTTTAGACAAATTTCTTTCTCTTAAAAGAGATAGATTATATTATCTCTAAGGGGAATATTTACCACTGCGTGAAATGTGTAAGTCATTTAAAGAAATAGAGTGTTTGAAAAAGCTGCAAAGGTATTTTCGCAGTATATTATCCTTGATAAGAAAAAACTATTTTTCATAAAGAAAGTAAAAACAATGACAGTTTCTCCTATGAGTGTTTTTCAATCTATTTTGTCACGAAAGTCAATTCGCGCTTTTACTGATCAGCCAGTTAGTTTGGAAACAATCAAAGAAATCTTAAAACTTGCAGCACGTGCACCATCTGGAACAAATATTCAGCCATGGCAAGTAATTGTGCTTACAGGAAGTGTATTACAGAAAGTAGGGCAAGAGCTTTCACAACTTGTGCTTTCAGGTGTAAAAGGAGAGCGTGAATATAGTTATTATCCACGTCAGTGGCGTGAGCCTTATATTTCAAGGCGTCGAAAAGTTGGTTTGGATCTTTATCAGAGTCTTGGAATTCAAAAAGATGATGAAGAAAAAGTACTTCATCAAAAGGCGCGAAATTTTTTATTTTTTGATGCACCTGTAGGACTCTTATTTACAATGGATCACGACATGGAAATGGGGAGTTGGCTTGATTTGGGTATGTTTATGCAGACCATTATGTTAGCTGCACGTGGATTTGGATTAGATACCTGTCCTCAAGCTGCTTTTGCTGATTATCATAAACAGATTCGTACGCTTTTATCTATTCCTTCTGATCGCCATATTATCTGTGGTATGGCACTTGGTTATCGCGATATGAGTGCTCCAGAAAACAATTTTGAGACAGAACGAGAATCGTTAGAAAAATTTGTACGTTTCATTGAAACATATCCATAAAATATTTTATAAAATTAAGCATACGTTTTGAAGAACTTAGTGCCTTATGAAAAATATTTCCGATAAGATTTCTCATCCTTATTGAATTTTAATATTGCATATTAACACTTATTTTACTACGCTTGAAACATTAGGAGTTGTGACTCTAGGGGCATTGTCCGTTTTAAAGGTTGGCTAATGGAAAACACTATAGAAAGAAAGTGTTGGGTGGTAGCAAGACGAGCGACATTCGTGTTTATTGTTGTCATTTTTTTAGTTTATCTCGCAATTTGATTTTAAACGGAAGAAACGTTATGAAAAAGCATATATGCTCAAGCTGTACTATAGTTTAAGGTGATACGTGTTTCTATCTGTTTTTGAACTTTTTAAAATTGGGATTGGTCCTTCTAGCTCACATACGATGGGACCAATGACAGCTGCTAATATGTTTTTGCAAAAGATAGGAGATTTTTCTCAGTCGTCTGATGTTCAAGTTTCTCGTATACGTGTTTATCTTTATGGTTCTTTAGCTTTCACGGGTATTGGTCATGCAACAGATAGAGCTATCATATTAGGACTTTTAGGAGAAAAAGCTTCTACTGTTGATCCTGATAGCATGGGGTTTCTGTTAGAAAAAGTTATACGTGAAAAAAAAGTGCAACCAGTAGGTCATCCCGCTTATCAGTTTGATGTGCAACGTGATCTTATTTTTGAACGAAAGCAAATCCTCCCTGGACATACAAATGGACTAGCCTTTGAAGGACTTGATACTGATGGGAATGTTCTGTTGCGGCAGATTTATTATTCTATCGGCGGTGGCTTTGTTGTGACTGAGGATGAATTAAGCCATATGAATGATAATATACAACCAGAAGCATTTGAGGTACCATATCCATTCGATTCTGCTTGTACAATGTTATCAATGGCAGAAAAATCAGGACTTTCAATTGCTGAAATGAAGCGCTTAAATGAAGAAACAAAGATAGAGCGTTCTTCTCTTGATGTAGGGCTTGATGAAATTTTTTCAGCGATGACAAATTGCATTGATAGAGGTCTTTCACAAGAAGGTGAGTTGCCTGGTGGATTGCGTGTTCTAAGGCGCGCTAAAAAGCTGCATGAAACGCTTTTGGAAAAACAAAAGAAAAATTACAATTATCCACTTTGGGCAAATGATTGGCTTTCGGTATATGCTATAGCAGTCAATGAGGAAAATGCAGCAGGTGGTCGTGTTGTTACAGCACCAACAAATGGAGCAGCCGGTGTCGTCCCAGCCGTTTTGCGTTATTATCTTCAATTTAATGATGATTCAGATCGAGAGGGAATACATAATTTTCTATTAACGGCAGCAGCTATAGGCGGTGTTATCAAACATAATGCCTCTATTTCTGGTGCAGAAGTTGGGTGTCAAGGTGAAGTTGGAACGGCATCTTCAATGGCCGCAGCAGGGTTGACCGCAGCGTTAGGTGGAACACCAGCTCAAATTGAAAATGCGGCAGAAATTGCGCTTGAACATCACTTGGGAATGACATGTGATCCTGTTGCAGGTCTTGTACAAGTTCCTTGTATTGAGCGTAATGCAATGGGAGCTGTTAAGGCGGTAACGGCTTCTTCTCTTGCATTATATGGTAATGGAGATCATTTTGTTTCTCTTGATGCTTGTATAGAAACAATGCGCCAGACTGGTCATGATATGAGTGAACGCTATAAAGAGACAAGTAAAGGTGGTCTTGCAGTCAATGTGATATCTTGTTAAGAGCTGGAACATTTTTCAATCCATAACTGGACTTTTGGGAGAGAGATCGTATTTTCTGATAAAGCTTATGTTTTTTTCAGCGTTTATGTTGTATGGGGAGCGTTATTAAGAGGGACTTTCTTTATTGAACTTTTACAATAATCCCATCAAATGATAAGCTTTCATCTAATGAAGCTATTCATTTTTTCCAGAAAGATATCAAGGATAATTTTTTATATTAAATCCAAAAGTGGAAAAATATTGGGTATTTTTATGTCCTTAACAATGTTTTTATTGAAAGCTTGGAGATATTGGATAGTTGGAAAAGCTGTCAGAAAAATTCAACAATTTAAGAAAAAAGTATGTTTATCAAAGGGTTTTCTAAGGCTGTAGATAATGGTTAATAATAAAATAATTTTTTAGAGAAATTAAATATTTGTTGCTCCTAAACGGATTTTAATAGGCACATTACCAGTTTGGCTCGCAACGCGTAAATGAATGCGTACAGGAGGCATTATGAGACGACGGTTGCGTATTGTTTGGCAAATGAGAAGGTGAACAAGAGATTGTGTATCTAATGCAGTCGAATTATATTTTAAACCAGTAAGTTTTGCGGCAGCATCGTGAAGAGAACGCAATGAAAGGAGGGATGATTGCTTCAATAAAATTTCTTTTTTATGGAATGAAGCAAAAGCATTATCTGTCATAATACTATCCTTAACGCAGAATTCAAAAATTTTTAGTAGGCTACAGTATAGCAGTTAAAATTTGCTTTCTTTAATGTAGAGCAAGCATCAAATGCAGCTTTTTTTGATTGAAACCCTGTAAAGCGCGCTCGGTAATAACGCCGCCCATTTTTTTCAAACAGTTGCATGTGTGAAGATGCGTGTTTTAAAATAGAAAAAGCTATATTTTTTGCTTTTAAAAGTAGAGTTTTTGCTTGTTCTTCACTAGGAAGAGAACCAATTTGGATAGCCCATCCGGCATTTTCGGACAAAGAGACTGTTACAATTTTATGAGTCTCAGCCGGTATAGTTTTTTGAGGATTCGGTATTGGTATAATTACCTTATTTACAGCCGTTATTGCGATATTGGAGTTTTTAGGTTGTTCTGCAAATGCTGTCAACATAGTCGAAATTTCATCGTCAAAATTACTTGAATCAGCTTTAATGGTCGGTATAGGAGTATTGGCGCCAGTCGGTAAGTGATAGCGTACAGAAGCCATTAAACGTTCACCACTTTTCATTTGGCTTGCTTTGGGCAAATATTGTTTCAATAGGCTAGCCATATGCTCGTCACGCGCAGTAGATGATTTACCTCCCATAACAACAGCGACAACAGAGCGCCCCTCAAGACGCATCGAAGTTGCTAAATTAGAACCTGACATTTGTGTGTAGCCTGTTTTAATTCCATCGACACCTTTCATTATTTTAACAAGTTTATTGTGGCTGTTAATTTTATGTCCACGGAAATTAAAACTTTTTGTTTTGAACAATTTATATTGTTTGGGAAAATGTTTACGTAAAGCTAATGACAAAGTCGCTATATCTCGTGCTGTAGAATAATTGTGCACATCCGGAAGTCCTGAAGCATTTGCAAAATGTGTATGTTTCATGCCAAGTTTACGAGCTTTTATTGTCATCATTTGAGCGAATTTTTTTTCACTACCTCCAAGATATTCTGCAATGGCAGCAGCAACATCATTTGCGGATCTTGTAATGAGTGCTTTAGCTGCTGATTCTGCAGAAATTGTTTGGCCTGCTTTAAATCCAATTTTTGTTGGTGGACGCATTGCTGCATAATGAGAAACAGGAATTGGTGTATTTGGTGTCACACGACGCATCTGCATAGCTTCAAAGAGTAAGTACAATGTCATCATTTTTGTTAAAGAAGCAGGATAACGTTTCAGTGTTGCATTGGCTTGAAATAGAGTTTTTCCCGTAGTAGCATCTATAACAATAGCCGCATACTTATCAGGATATGCGCCTTGAGGTGTGGCTGATGCCCAACAGTAAGAAAAAGCTAACATAACAAAAGAAATTGCTATTGTTTTACAGTAGCGCATAATTTTTTGATAATTAATATACACTTGCAGTATCCTATTTCTCCATTTATCCTGAAAAACTTCTATAAAGCTTCCTTTTCTGTAATTTGTTGATGCAGTTTAGGCGAATGGTATTACTAATTTGTTTACAGAAGTTATTTTATGAGTGAGTGATTGAAGTCTAACCATAGAGGGAGATTTTTTTCTAATACAAACAGGTATTGCAATAGTTATGAAAGAATTTAAAATTAATAAAAAATGTGTTGCATGGAAAACGATAATGGGACAGACGCTCATAATAAACTCTATAGCTCATATTATGCATAATGAAAAGGGCAAGAATTGGGATGAAGGTAGGCATGGTGCGGTTATAATGCCTAAGGCTAGAGAAAAACTCGAAAAACCTAAATTATGTCGAGTTTTTTTGCTTAATGATGATTACACACCTATGGATTTTGTTGTTTTCGTTTTGAAGAACTTTTTTAAAAAAAGTTTCGAAGAGGCAACGCGGATAATGTTAAATGTTCATCACAATGGGATAGGAGAATGTGGGACTTATACTTATGAAGTCGCTGAAATGAAAATATTACAAGTGAGGGAATGTACGCGTCAAAATGAACATCCGTTACAATGTGTAATGGAATGGAAGTGAGGAGCTATGCCATCTTTTACACCTAGTCTTGAAGAGGTTTTGCATCGTGCATTAACAATTGCTACTCAAGCACGGCATGAATATGCAACACTAGAGCATCTTCTACTTGCGCTGTTAGATGATGCCGATGCAAATTCCGTTATTCAGGCTTGCCAAGTAGATGTGGAGGAATTGCGAGAGCGCTTAACCAATTATCTTCGCTCAGAGTTAGATGAACAGATTAGAGCTGATGAGGATACAAAGCCTACAGCTTTTTTCCAGCGTGTTATCCAACGTGCGGTGATTCATGCACAATCAGCTGGAAAAGATGAAGTATCGGGGGCAAATGTTCTTGTTGCAATTTTTTCTGAACGTGAAAGCCATGCAGCATATTTTCTTCAAGAGATGGGAATGACACGCTATGATGCTGTACGTTTTATTTCACAGGGTGTCACGCGTGATGATGGGTTATCCATGTTACTTGAAGGACTTGAAGAGCAATTAGATCAGCAGATTTCGGATAATGGTGAAAGAGGAACAAGTGCTTTAACGAATTATTGTGTTGATCTCAATTGTAAAGCACGTAATGGAAAAATTGATTTATTAATTGGCCGTGAAATAGAAATTTCACGCATGATTCAGATTTTATGTCGAAGGTCAAAAAACAATCCGCTTTTGGTTGGTGATCCTGGAGTAGGGAAAACAGCTATAATTGAGGGATTGGCAAAGCGCATTGTTGATGGGCAAGTGCCTGAAGTTTTATCAAATGCAACAATATTTTCTCTTGATATGGGGGGACTTGTTGCAGGTACACGTTATCGCGGTGATTTTGAAGAACGCTTAAAGCAAGTTATTAAAGAGTTTGAGCTGTATCCAGATGCTATTTTATTTATTGATGAAATCCATACCTTAATTGGAGCAGGAGCAACATTAGGGGGAAATATGGATGCAGCAAATCTTTTGAAACCTGTGTTATCTTCTGGAACTATGCGATGTATTGGTTCGACGACTTACAGAGAATATCGCAAATTCTTTGAACAAGATCGTGCTTTAGAGCGTCGTTTTCAGAAGATTGATATTAATGAACCTTCTGTTACAGATGCGATTAAAATTTTGCAGGGGATGAAGCCTTACTTTGAAGATTTTCATCAGATTAAATATACAGATCAGGCGATGAAGGCATCTGTAGAATTATCTTCACGTTATATAATTGACCGTAGGTTACCTGACAAAGCAATTGATATTATTGATGAAAGTGGCGCAGCGCAAAAGCTTTTGCCACAAAAACAACGCAAGAAGAGTATAGGTGTTAAAGAAATTGAAGCGACTGTTGCTACAATTGCAAGAATTCCACCAAAAACAGTTTCCCGGAATGATCAGAAGATACTGAGTAAGCTTGAAAGAGAACTCAAACATGTTGTTTATGGTCAAGATCAGGCAATTTCCGTCTTAGTTTCATCCATAAAATTGGCGCGAGCAGGTTTACGCGAACCGGATAAACCAATAGGAAGTTATTTATTTTCAGGACCAACAGGTGTAGGAAAAACTGAAGTTGCAAAACAGCTTGCATCATCTTTAGGCATTGAATTATTGCGTTTTGATATGTCAGAATATATGGAACGGCATACGATAGCACGTTTAATCGGAGCACCTCCAGGTTATATAGGGTTTGATCAAGGAGGTCTCCTTACAGATGCCGTTGATCAGAAACCTCACGCAGTTCTATTGCTAGATGAGATTGAGAAAGCGCACCCAGAGTTATTTAATATTTTATTGCAGGTAATGGATTATGGTAGATTAACAGACCATAATGGTAAGAAAATTGATTTCCGCAATGTTATTTTGATTATGACAACCAATGCTGGTGCTTCAGATATGGCAAAATCAGCTATTGGATTTGGGAAAGTACATCGTGATGGTGAGGATATAGAAGCAATCAATCGGTTATTTACACCAGAATTTCGTAATCGGTTAGATGCAATTATTCCGTTTGCACCTTTATCTCATTTAATCATCAATCAGATAGTGCAAAAATTTATTTTTCAGCTTGAAGCACAATTAGCTGATCGGGGAATTTGTTTTGAATTAAGCCCTTCTGCAACTTTATGGCTTTCTAATAAAGGATATGATTCTCAGATGGGAGCACGCCCATTAGGGCGTGTTATACAAGAATATATTAAAAAGCCATTAGCTGATGAAATTTTATTTGGAAAGTTACGCAATGGCGGTACCGTTCGCGTATTGACACAAAAATCAAATGGTAAAAAAGAAAGCTTACAGTTAGAAATTTCATCTTCCGATATATCTGTAAGTTCAAAGAAAAGTAAAATGGAAAACTTTACAAAAAAAACGTGTAGAAAAAAAGCACAACAACTTAAGAGTGTGTTATAAAGCTGCACGGATTTTTTTTGCATTCTCTTCAAGTATTTCTGGAGGCGTTACCATATCATTATGAGGGGTAAGCTCTATTCCCTCCATACGTGGTATAATATGGAAATGGAGGTGATAAACGGTTTGTTGACTAGCTGCTTCATTAAATTGCATGACAGTTATGCCATCTGCTTGAAAGGCTTTTTTGACGGCATTTGCAATTTTTTGAACAGCTTTAATAACAGGAAATAATGTTTCAGTATCTGCATCAAGTAAGTTTCTAGAGCCTTTTTTAGGAATGACCAGCGTATGACCTGGTGCCTGTGGCATGATATCCATAAATCCAATAACATCATCATCTTCGTAGACACGAACAGAAGGGATTTCATTGCGAATCAATTTAGCAAAAATATTGTTGTTATCATAAGCTTGTTTCATACAAATATTTCCTTTTATTGTAAGTTTAAGATTTTAATTAAAAACGAAAAAATACAAAGTTTATCAGAGTGTAAGACAAAGAAGTATTTTGACTTTAGTTATATTTAGGATGGTGCACTGTCTTATATAAAGGCTTAGATTTCTATGATGGCTTCAACTTCTACAGGAACATCCATAGGAAGAGAGGCAACACCAATAGCAGAACGGGCGTGTTTTCCAATTTCACCAAGAATATTGACGAATAAATTAGAAGCTCCATTGGCAACAAAAGGAATATCGGTAAAATGAGAATCTACAGCCACAAAAACAGTAATTTTTACCACACGTTTTATTTTATTTAAGTCACCTAGAGTTGCTTGGAGTTGAGCGAGAATATTGAGAGCGCAAGCTTCGGATGCTTTTTGGGCTTGTTCGGTATTCACAGTTGCACCAACTTTACCGATGGCTATTGGTTTTCCATTAATAAGAGGGAGTTGTCCAGAAATAAAGAGTTGATTGCCACTTTGTGAAGTGGTGATGTAATTGGCAAGGGGGGAGATTACTTCAGGAAGAGTGATTCCGAATTTCTCTAAGTTTTTTTCAATCATATTAGTCATAATTTAAACTCCATAGCTGCTCTATAATACATTCATTGTATAATCTATTTTTTGATTTAAGGAAATGTGTGGTTAATTGAGAAATTAGCCTTTTTTGCCTTATTGTATGATGTTATGCAACGGGGATAAAGTTTGGAATTTGGGAATGATTAGATCATTATTTATAATAATTTTATATATTGTTTTTTTATGTACAGCGAGAGCTGAAGAGCCTATTTTTATTGTGCCTCATCGAGCAATTTATGATTTTCATCTCGATAGCGTTTCTCATGACATGACAATTTCTGCGATGTCAGGGCGAATGGTTTACGAGCTTGCTGGTTCGGCATGCCAAGGCTATAGCACACGTTTTCGTTTCATTAGCCGTGTTTACATTGAAGATATGCCAGTACGTTTGACGGATCAACAGACGACGAGTTATGAAACAGGAGACAGCCGTACATTTCGTTTTAATATTACAGATCAAGAGGGAGAAGAGGTTGTGCATCGTGCCGAGGGAGTTGCGGAGCGTACGCAAGATGGTATTACAGTTACCTTAAAAAAGCCAAAGGAAAAAGAGTATAAGCTTGCAATGGCTGAATTTCCAATGATGCAACTAAAAAATATTATCCGCCATGCAAAAGCAGGAGATCATTTTTACAATGTTACTGTATTTGATGGGACAAATAAAGCAGATAAAGTTATAAAAGAAAGTATCGTCATAGGGGAAAAGAAGACGCTTTTATCTGATAGCGAAACGGAAAAAGTAAGAAAATTGGATGAAGAAGAATATTGGCCTGTTACAATTTCTTATTTTGATGATGGAGAAAATAAAGATGGTTTGCCGGTTTATCGTAGCAGTTTTCTCTTACATGAGAATGGTGTCATGCGTGATCTTCATATAGATTATGGAACTTTTTCAGTGCGTGCAAAATTGAACAGTCTCGAATTCTTGGAACTTGGAAAAGATCTTAATCAATGTGAAAATGCAAATATTAAATGATTAAAGAAAATAACTTGAAAAAGAATCAAATATTAGTATGTTTGCGCTATTCCACACGCGGAGTCTGGGTGTTTGCAAATGATCTGTGAGAAACTTCTAGCAAGCATCCGCCGGTAGCAGGTCTTCCTGCTTTTTCCGCGGAGGTTGAACCGGAAAGGATAAGATTTATGGCACTACCCGATTTTACTATGCACCAGCTTTTAGAAGCAGGTGTGCATTTTGGTCACCAGACTCATCGTTGGAATCCCAAAATGACTCCCTATATTTATGGTCAGCGTAATAATATCCATATTATTGACCTTGCTCAGACCGTTCCACTTTTACACCAAGCACTTAAACTTGTTTCAGATACTGTAGCGCGTGGTGGTCGTATTCTCTTTGTTGGTACGAAACGGCAAGCATCTGACATTATCGCAGATGCGGCGAATCGTTCCGCTCAGTATTACGTTAATGCACGTTGGCTTGGCGGCATGCTCACAAACTGGAAAACGATTTCCAATTCGATCCATCGTTTGCGGAAGCTTGATAAAATTCTTGCTGCTGAAGCGCAAGGCTTTACTAAAAAGGAACGTTTAAATCTTGAACGTGATCGTGAAAAGCTTAATCGTGCGCTTGGTGGTATTAAAGATATGGGTTCTGTTCCAGATCTTATCTTTGTTATCGATACGAATAAAGAAAATATTGCACTCCAAGAAGCAAAACGTTTAGGTATTCCAGTGATTGCTATTATTGATACCAATTGTGATCCCGATGACGTAACACATCCAATACCAGGTAATGACGATGCTTCACGTGCAATTTCTCTTTATTGCGATCTTTTTGCCCGTGCTGCTCTTGATGGTATTGCACGCCAGCAAGGAGCAATGGGTATCGATTTAGGAGCTCAAGTTGATGCACCTGTGGAGCCTATTTTGGAAGAAAATGCAGTTTCAGAAGTTTCTGAATAATATAAAATGCCTAATTAAGGTACTTTTATTGTCTAAAGAAGAAGTTATAGGCGTGCAGAGGGATTTTGCACGCTTTCACTGTTACAAAATAAAGAGGCAAATATGAGCATTACTGCTGCACAAGTAAAAGAACTTCGAGAACTATCTGGCGCTGGTATGATGGACTGTAAAGCCGCCCTAGCAGAGACCAATGGTGATATGGAAGCTGCTGTTGATTGGCTTCGTAAAAAAGGAATAGCTAAAGCAGATAAAAAGGCTGGTCGTACAGCAGCTGAGGGATTAATCGGAGTCGTATCAAAAGATTCACATGCAGTTTTGGTTGAGATTAATTCTGAAACAGATTTTGTTGCACGCAATGATGGATTCCAAGACATCGTGCGTAAAGTAGCAACTGCTGCCTTAGATACGTCAGGGGATGTTGAATCTGTTTCTGTTTCTCTTTATCCAGGTTCTGAGAAGACTGTAGAGCTTACAATTAAAGATGCAATTAGTACAATTGGCGAAAATATAACATTTCGTCGTTCCGCTAAATTGTCCGTTGAGAATGGTGTTGTTGCGACTTATATACACAATAGTGTGGCTGATGGGCTTGGAAAACTTGGTGTTTTGGTTGCGATTGAAACAACAGGAAATAAAGAGGCTGCTCTTGCTTTTGGTCGGCAGGTCGCGATGCATATTGCGGCAACCAATCCATTAGCACTTACAGCACAAGATGTTGATGCTGCTGCTGTTGAACGTGAAAAAGCAATTTTTTCAGATCAAGCACGTCAGTCTGGAAAACCTGAAAATATCATTGAAAAAATGGTAGAAGGGCGTATGCGTAAGTTTTTTGAAGAGGTTGTTTTGCTTTCTCAAGCTTTTGTTATGAATCCTGATATAACTGTTGAGGCTGCTTTAAAGGATGCTGAGAAATCAATAGGTGCTCCAGCAAAAATTACAGGCTTTATTCGTTTTGCATTAGGTGAAGGTGTGGAAAAAGAGGAGTCTGATTTTGCAGCAGAGGTTGCTGCTGCTGTAAAAGGCTAGTTATTGCAAACTCTTGATCAGAGATTTAAAGTCATATCATTGGTTGTAGAATCTCTGAGGGGAAAAATGTAATTGTTGAGAGGGCGTCACGTGAAAAAAGTGGTGCCCTTCGTGATGTCAAAAGCAAAAAGTAAATGGGCTTTTGGGGAGATTATTAATGGCATTAGCACTTCCGTATAAACGTATTCTTTTAAAGGCTTCTGGTGAAGCTCTTATGGGAGGGCAGAATTTTGGCATTGATGTTTCTGTTGTAGACCGTATTGCCGCTGATATTGCAGAAGTGCGCACAATGGGGATAGAAGTTGCGGTTGTTATCGGTGGGGGAAATATTTTTCGTGGCGTTGCTGTTGCTTCGCATGGTGGGGACCGAGTGACAGGTGATCATATGGGAATGCTTGCAACTGCTATTAACTCTTTAGCATTGCGAACATCTTTGACAAAATTAGGGGTTGAAACTGTTGTACTCTCTGCGATTGCTATGCCACAAATTTGTGAAAGTTTCTCGCAACGTAAAGCAATAGCTTATATGAATCAGGGAAAAGTTGTTATTTTTGCAGGTGGTACAGGAAATCCATTTTTTACCACTGATTCTGCTGCTACTTTACGTGCAGCAGAAATTGGTGCGGATGTCCTTCTTAAAGGAACACAAGTTGATGGTATTTATTCAGCAGATCCAAAAATAGACCCTACGGCTAAGCGTTTTGACCAATTAACACATGTTGAAGTTTTGCAATGGGGATTATCTGTTATGGATTCAACGGCGGTCACTTTAGCACGTGAGAACAATGTACCGATTATTGTGTACTCCATTCATGAAAAAGGCGGTTTGGCTAAGGTCTTGAATGGAACAGGACGCTTTACAATAGTATCGGAATAAGGGTAAGCTTCAAAGGACAATTGAAGGAGACAGAAATATGAATGTTACATCAATTATGGATGATCTGAAACGTCGCATGGATGGTGCCATTACGGCTTTTAAACATGAATTAGGTGGTTTGCGGACCGGACGTGCATCGGCCAGTTTATTAGAACCGTTGACCGTTGAATCTTATGGTTCTGTTGTGCATATAAATCAGGTTGCTAATATTTCTGTTCCCGAACCTCGGATGCTTTCTGTTTCTGTATGGGATAAAACGATGGTCGGAGCTGTAGAGCGCGCTATTCGCGATTCTGGTCTTGGTTTAAATCCCATAACTGATGGTACGAATCTACGTATTCCTTTGCCTGAGTTGAATGAAGAGCGCCGTAAAGAACTTGTAAAAATTGCGCATCACTATGCAGAGCAAGCGCGTGTTGCTACACGTCATGTTCGTCGGGATGGTCTGGACAATTTGAAAAAGTTAGAAAAAGATGGTGAAATTGGTCAAGATGAAGCCCATAGTTTGTCTGAAAAAGTTCAAAAACTCACGGATGAAACTATTGCTGATATTGATAAAATTTTAGCCGTAAAAGAATCTGAAATTATGCACGTTTAAGACGATTTTGTCACTAGAAAAAGGATATTTACTCCCAGCCTGTAAATTGTTTCTAGGGATAATTGTAGGGAGTGGTGTGCTCTGTGGTAGCAAGGTGTGATGCAGGAAGGTGTTCTATCATTTTGATATGGGAGAGACTGATTTGAAAGGGCAGATGTTTTTATTTTTTAGTCTGCGTGATAAATCATGCCCTTTGCTGGGAGACACTATTTAACAGCATGGTGCGGTTTTTTAGTTGAGCACGTCTTTGTTAAAATGCATAATGAAAGCATTATTAGAAATTATTCAAATATTCTAAGATGAAGGTTGGGGAAAGAATATAATGCAAAAAACAAGCCTAACCTTTCTCTTATTTCTCATTATAAAACATGTGAGTATAATTGATCAAGCAGATGTTATGTGGCGTAATTCGTTTTTTAATGACGAATAGTTGATAGAAAAGTATTTTTATACGAAACCTATATTAGTTAATTTGTATGGGGCAGAGGTAACTGCTTTTTCATTTTATATTTGAGAAAATATTAAAAAAATATTTTATAATTTTGACGGAGATTTTTGAAGCTGTTTTCATTGATTATTAGTTTCATAAGCGCTATCTTAGTAGACTGAATTATTTATGATAAATTATAAGAGAAATTATACAGGTATGAGATAAAAATACTGCGTAGGGGAGTTTTTCTTGCGTTAATTTTAGAGCTTGTATTTTCTATTTTTATTGTTTGGATGTTGTTTTGTCTAATTTGGTTTATCGTATTCTGACAGCTTTTGTTTTTGGCATTATTGCGTTGTATCTAACATGGTTGGGAGGAAACTTCTTTTTTTTATTTGTATGGTGTATTGGCGGTTTTGTTCTTTATGAGTGGATGAGTATTACTAAAGAGAAATGGTGTATTTTACAAAAAATATTAGCAAGTATATTTTATTTAATCTTTGGCTTTTTTTTAGTGTTGAGTGTATCTGCTTCATTGATTTTTTGTGTTTTAATCGTTTTAGCTACAGTATTAGCTATTATATCTATAAAAAAGAGTGGTTGGGTTTTTTGTGGTTTTTTATATGCATCTTTTCCTGTTGTTGCTTTATGCTTTCTACGGGATCATGAAATGTTGGGGTTCCAAGTTGTTATTTTCTTATTTACGATAGTGTGGGGAACAGATATTGGTGGTTATTTTATCGGACGTGCATTAGGGGGCCCTAAATTAGCACCACAATTTTCTCCTAATAAAACATGGTCAGGAGCACTTGGTGGTACATTTGTCGGAGTTTTCGGTGGTATATGGGTTGCTTTTGGATTTTTTGATATAAATTTAGCCAGTTTTTTTGTGCCACTCCTTACACTTGTTTTGTCAATTGTTTCACAATTGAGTGATTTAGGGCAATCATGGCTCAAAAGACGTTTTTCTGTTAAAGATTCTAGTTCTTTATTGCCTGGACATGGTGGTTTTATGGATCGTATAGATGGATTGGTAGGGGCAGCTTTTCTTCTTTATTTAATTGGTTCATTTATGTCTGATATGGATGCGCCTTTTAATCTTTTTAGTATGATCTAATTGGGAGAAGATAGTTTGGAACTTTTAAATCATATCGTCACTATGGGTGATTTTCTTTTAAGAAGTTTGAGTATTCTTTTCATCATTATGATTATCATTTTTGTGCACGAATTTGGGCACTATCTCATTGGTCGGTGGTGTGGTATTAAGGCGTTAATTTTTTCGCTTGGATTTGGACCAGAAATAGCGAGTTATACAGATAAGCATGGCACGAAGTGGCGTTTAGCACTTATCCCCTTAGGAGGTTATGTAAAATTTGTTGGGGATGAGGAAAAAATCGATACGGAATCATCCCAATCATCTCTGATTGTTGATGGTTCATTTGCTAGTGCGCATGCTTGGAAAAAAGCAGCAACTGTTTTTGCCGGTCCTTTCTTCAATGCCCTTTTTACTGTTGTTATTCTAACATTTTTTTTCTTTATCTATGGTCGTGTAGCCATTGAGCCCGTTGTTGGTTCTTTGGTAAAAGATAGCCCTGCTCTTCAATCCGGTTTGGAATTAGGTGATCGTTTTGTTGAAATGGATGGGCGACGGGTTGAAAGCTTTGAAGATTTGATGAATTATGTAGCTTTTCACGGAAGAGAACCCATAGAGTTTAAAATAGAACGCATGGGGCGATTCTTTACAACGATGATTACCCCGAAAGTCGTTGAGCGAGATGATGGATTTGGTAATCGAACACGAAGTGCTATGATAGGTGTAGGTGTTCCTGTTGATTTAAATAATCCTGCACGTTTAGATCCAACTTATATAAAACATATTCGCTATGGTTTTGTAACAGCTGTAAGAAAAGCGTCAGACCGTACTGTGTTTATCGCCACTCAAACCGTTCTTTTTATGAGTCGTTTAATAGGAGGCAAAGAGGATCGTTGTCGGCTAAGTGGACCTTCTAAAACCGTTAAAATTGCTTGGAAAGTGAGCGAGACAGGTTTTATCTCTTTATTGAATTTAGCAGCTTTTCTTTCAATAAGTGTTGGGCTTATTAACCTTTTTCCGATTCTACCGCTTGACGGTGGGCATCTTTTATTGCATGTCATTGAGGTCATTACTGGGAGGAAAATATCTGCTAAAATTCAGGGAATCGTTTTTCGTTTAGGTTTTTCCATTCTTCTCCTTTTTATGATCTTTGTCTTTTTTAATGATTATTTTTGTTGGTTTAGCTAATTAAATTATGGAAAACGCTTTATAAATTAAGTAATAATAGCAAAAACAAATTGAAGGTTGTTTACCATGTCTACAAAATGTTGTGGCGTTGTACATTATAATGAGTAATTAAGGAATGAAAAGTCTCGCTGTAAAAAGGTTGCTGTAAAAAGGTTGTTATGGCAGTTAGCTTTTTAAGGCATCATGTCTAAGGAACGAGAGTAAGGTAAAAAAGCCAATGACTACGAATTCAAAGTTTTTAAATGCAGCATCTGTATTGGTGTTAAAGATGGGGATGATTGCCCCAGCAACGGTTTTTATGTCAATTGCTGCGGTCGGAGAAATACAAGCGTCTGTAGTCCGCTCTATTGAGGTTCGTGGGAATAAGTTTGTAAGTTCTCAGGCGATTCGAGACAATATGGGGATTAAGGTTGGGCAAGGTGTTTCCAGTGGTGATGTTGATAGTGCTGTGAAGAACCTTTTCGAATTGGGTTTATTTTATGATGTTAAAATAAATCCGGTGGGTGATAAATTGGTTGTATTCGTAAAAGAATATGAGGTTGTCAATCAAATATTGTTTCAAGGAAATAAATCTTTTAAAGACCCAGATCTTAAGCGGTTTATTTCTTTAAAACCGAATGAGCCTTTTAATTCTGCGAAGCTTTCTGCTGATATAAATACAATTCGTGAGGCTTATAAAACTCTTGGTCGTAATAATATCACTGTTAACGTTCAAACGATTAACCTTGGAAAAGGGCGGGTTAATGTGGTATTTAATGTCGTTGAAGGGAAAAAAACAAAGATTGGTGATATCACTTTTAAGGGCAATAGTGTCTTTGGAAGTCGCCGTTTGCGTGATGTGATTTCAACAAAAACTTCAGGAATTTTTTCGAAGTTGTTGGGAGGTGATGTTTACAGTGAAGAGCGCCTCGCTGTTGATGAAGAAGCTTTACGTCGCTTTTATTATAACCGTGGTTATGCAGATTTTCGTGTAGTCTCTTCTAAAGCAACTTTTGATGCAGCAAGCAATACGTATAAAATTTCTTTCGTTCTTGATGAGGGTGCGCTCTATAAAATTAGCGATATTCAGGTTGAAAGTGATGTTGATGGAATTGACGTTCAATCTGTAAAAAGGGTGCTTAAAACCCAGCCAGGTAATGTTTATAGTGCAGAAGATATTGAACAGTCTGTTGCAACTATTAATAACAAAGTTGCTGATTCGGGATATGCTTTTGCTAAAGTTGAACCGCGGGGAAATCGTAATTTAGCAAATCATACAATTTCAATTTTATATAATATTGAACAGGGTACACGTGCTTATATTCAACGTATTGATATACGTGGCAATGAGAAAACGCGTGATTACGTCATTCGCCGTGAGATTGATTTAAACGAAGGAGATGCTTACAATCAAACTTTATTACAGCGGGCAAAACGTCGTCTAGAAAGTTTAGGTTTCTTCAAAGCCGTTAATATTTCAATGGTTCCTACAGATCAATCTGACCAAGTTGTTTTGGTAATAGATGTCGTTGAAGCTTCAACAGGAGATCTCTCTCTTTCTGGAGGGTATACAACAGGGGGAACAAGTCCTGGTATGTCACTTGAAGTTTCTGTTACTGAACGTAATCTTGGGGGACGTGGTCAATATGTTCGTTTAGGATTAGGTGCGGGGCAAGAAAAATCTCGTAATTATAATTTATCATTTGTTGATCCTTATTTCTTAGGGTATCGTTTATCTGCTGGCGTTGATGTTTTTCGTAGTACTTATCGTGCTGATAAAGCCTATGATGTACGGCAGACAGGTGGATCGCTGCGGTTTTCGTTACCTATTAATAATCAATTATCTGCTAATGTAGCTTATTCTTATGTGCAGGAAGAATATGATTTTGGCGGAGAGTATGATTTTGACAAAGAGAGTGACATAATAGAATTATATGGGAAATATTCTGGTGCGATTGTTCAAGCTGCAAAACACAGCCCTTGGAAACGTTCATCAATTAGTTATGGTTTCACCTATAATACGATTGATGATATGAGATCCCCCCATGATGGGTGGTACGTGCATCTGCTTCAGGAATATGCAGGGCTTGGTGGGAGTGCAAAGTTCTTGAAGACCACGGGTAAGGCGATGATGTACAAGACTCTTTCTGACCAGAAGGATATCGTTGGTTTGCTTTCCTTTGGGGGTGGTTATATCCACGGAATGGGCCGAGATGGTGTTCGTATTTTCGATATGTTTAAAGTAAATTCTGATATGATTCGAGGGTTCAAATATAATGGAATAGGTCCGCGTCAGGTTTCGAGTAAGGGTGAGGTTTATTTCTTGGGGGGAACGACATATATGAATGCGACTGCTGAAGTACAGTTCCCTATCCCTGTCGTGCCTGAAGGATTTGGGTTGCGCGGTGCTTTATTTGCGGATATTGCCACGCTTTATGGCAATAATTATAAAGCCGTTTTTAAGGGTGAACCGTCTGTTACCAATACCAAAAGTGCTTGGCGTTCATCTGCAGGTGTGAGTTTGATGTGGGATTCTCCGTTTGGTCCTTTGCGTTTTGATTATGCTTGGCCAATAACGAAGCAGGAAGGTGATCGTTTGCAACAATTGAACTTTGGTATTTCTACGAAGTTCTGATTTGAGCGATTTTAAGAGGGAAAACTTGAAGAGAATAGCTTAAGCTGGGAGAGAAAGTGTTTTGATGGCGGATACATTTTTTTTTTACGCCGTCCCGACGATTGACAGTTGCAAATGCTGCTGAGTTGACGGGTGCAAAGCTTCTTAATCCAGAGTTTTCTCATAAAGTTATCAATACTCTTTCTTCACTTGAGAGTGCTGTGGAAGGTTCGCTTGTTTTTGTAGAGCATCGGAAGTTTTCTGATGCTTTACTGGACAGTTCTGCTGTTGCTGTTTTGTGTACGAATGAGATTGTTTTTAAAGTTCCCGAGACTATGGCAATTTTGGTGACATCCACACCACAGCGTGACTTTGCTCAGATTGGTCGTATTTTGTTTCCAGATTCTGTCAAGCCAATGCCTTGGTTGGGGCAGAAGGGGATTTCATCGCATGCGCATATTCATCCAACGGCTAAGTTGGCACATGATGTGTGTATTGAAGCGGGAGCTGTTATTGGTAAAAATGTTGAGATTGGTGCAGGAACTCTTATTTCATCCACAGCTGTTATCGGTGAAAATTGCCGTATTGGATGTGACTGCTATATTGCTCCTAAGGTAACAGTTCAGTGTTCTATAATAGGTGATAAGGTTCAGCTTTATCCTGGTGTTTGCATTGGGCAAGATGGTTTTGGTTATGTTGGGGGCGTTTCTGGAATCGAGAAAATTCCACAGCTTGGTCGCGTTATTATTGAGGATGGTGTAGAAGTTGGTGCGAACACGACAATTGATCGTGGGACATTTCAAGATACTGTTATTGGTGAAGGAAGCAAGATTGATAATCTTGTACAAATTGCCCACAATGTAAAAATTGGCCGCTATTGTCTTATTGCCGCTCAATGTGGCATTGCGGGAAGTACATCTATAGGGGATATGTCTCAGCTTGGTGGAAGTGTGGGAGTAGCTGATCACATCATAATAGGTAAATCTGTTCAGATTGCTGCTCGTAGTGGTGTTATGAATGACATTCCGGATGGCGAAAAATGGGGAGGTAGTCCAGCGCGACCATTTAAACAATGGTTTCGTGAAGTAGCGGCGTTGCGCAGTATGGGAAAAGTTAAAAAGGAGAAACGCTGATATGATCAGCAGTGAAAAAACTAAAAACTTAGAGGCTGTCGATATTGAAAAACTATTATCAATATTACCGCACCGTTATCCATTTTTATTAATTGATCGTATAATTGATATTAATGGTGAACAAGAAGCGATTGGTATTAAAAATATAACGATTAACGAGCCTCATTTTACGGGACATTTTCCCTCAAAGCCTGTTATGCCTGGAGTTTTGATTTTAGAAGCTATGGCACAAACGGCAGGAGCAATAGCACTTTTAAATTTAGGCAATAAGCAAACAAATTTAGTTTACCTTATGACGGTTGATAATGCGAAATTTCGTAAGCCGGTTATGCCTGGTGATCAGCTCAAGATTCATGTTCAGCTTTTGAAAAAAAGATCTGGTATGAGACGTTTTTCATGTGTTGCAAAAGTAGAAGATGTCCGTGTCGCTGAAGCAGAAATTGCTGCGATGATTGTCGAAGAAGAATAAACGATATTTGATGGGAATTTAAAAATGTCCGGTACGAAAATCCATCCAACTGCTCTTGTGGAGAAGGGAGCGCAGCTTGGTGAGAATGTACGCGTTGGACCATTTTGCCATATTAGTTCAGAGGCTGTTATTGGTGATGAATGTAGTTTGACAAGTCATGTTGTAATAATGGGAAAGACAACGTTAGGAGCCAAGAGTAAAGTATTTTCTCATGCCGTTTTGGGGGCAGATCCGCAAAATAATAAACATAAAGGAGGGGCTACAACTCTTTTTATTGGTAAGAATTGTACGATTCGTGAAGGTGTAACAATGCATAGGGGCTCCGATTCGAGTGTAGGAATGACAGTTGTTGGTGATAATTGCCAATTTTTTTGTTATGCGCATATCGCTCACGATTGTTATGTAGGCAATCATGTAACATTTGCCAATAACGCAATGATTGCTGGTCATGTTACTATTGGTGATTATGTGATTATTGGTGGTGGTGCTGCTGTTCATCAATTTGTTCGTGTTGGACATCATGCATTTATCGGCGGCGTATCTGCACTGGTTGGTGATCTGATACCTTATGGAACAGCTGTTGGTGTGCAGGCAAAACTTGCTGGACTCAATATTATTGGTATGAAGCGTGCAGGACTTGAGCGTCAAGATATTCATGCACTCCGTCATGCGGTTGCTATGCTTTTTGATCATAGCAAACCATTTAAAGAGCGTGTCAGTGATGTTGCTTCTTTCTATTCTTCTTCTCAGTCTGTTTCTGAAGTTGTTAATTTTATTAAAGAAGAAGGAAAGCGTTTTTATTGTACACCAAAATTTGAAGGTGTTAGAATAAAAGAACATAAGGATTAAAAATGCCTATTTGGGGAGCCAGAAGTTTTCTTTCCGGCCGTACTGCTATTATAGCAGGAAATGGTGTTCTACCGATTACTGTTGCGCAGACTCTTGAGAAGAATGGAGAAAATCCTTTTCTTGTGCTTTTGCATGGTGAGGCAGATTCTGTTCTTTATCGCTATGAGCATTGCGAGCTATCAATTGTAGAGTTAGCACGACTCGTTAAAATTTTAAAAGAGGCTGGTGTATATAATGTTGTTTTGGCAGGTGGTGTGAAAAAGCGTCCACTTCTTAAACAATTGCGACTGGACTGGACAACATTTTTAGCTCTTCCTAATTTAATCGGAGCTTTGAAGAGGGGAGACGATGCGTTATTAAAAGCTTTTATACGGGTTATTGAAGCACACGGTTTTTGTGTTATCGGTGCTCACGAAATAGTCCCAGATCTTTTAGCTCCCATAGAATTTAATTTAACAGTACGGCGCGCTACTCCAAAAGAGAAAAAAGATATTTTTTTAGCAGTAGAAGCAGCAAAGCTTTTAGGTCAATTAGATATCGGGCAAGCCGTTGTCGTTGTTCAAGGAAGGGTGGTTGCTCTAGAGGGCGCTGAGGGAACTGATAATATGTTGTGGCGTATTTGTGAAATGCGAGAAAGAGGGCAAATTCCCCTTAAAGGTGGCATTCTTGTAAAATGCGCAAAACCACAACAGGATAATCGCGTTGATTTGCCATCAATTGGGCCCGCGACAATAATGAATATTGCAAAGAGTGGTTTATCTGGTGTTGCGGTGGAGGCAAATAGAAGTCTAATATTATCGGTGAAAACAACAATAGAAAAAGCCAACAAATATTCTTTATTTATAGAGACATTTGAAAAGTTTGGTCATGAATAATTGTTTCTTAAAGATTGCAGTGGTTTCAGGTGAGGAATCTGGTGATTTACTTGGGGCCGATCTAATTTCTTGTTTATTACAACAGATAGGATGCAATATTCATTTGATTGGTGTTGGGGGGAGCCATTTAAAGGCATTAGGCTTAAAAAGCTTTTTTGATTCCCATGATATTGCTTTAATAGGTTTAAAGGAGGTGTTGAAAAAACTACCATTGTTGTTGCTACATATTCGCAATTTATCCAAATTTATTGCACAAGAACAACCTGATTGTTTAATTATTATTGATAGTCCTGATTTCACGCATCGTATTGCAAAAAAGGTACGTGCTTTAGCGCCTTCTATTCCTATCATTAAATATATTGCACCAACCGTTTGGGCATGGAGGCCAGAGCGTGCAAAAGCTATGTGTGGATTTGTTGATCATGTTTTAGCGGTTTTTCCTTTTGAAGAAAAGATTATGCAAGATTTGGGAGGCCCTGCCACGACTTATGTTGGACATCGTCTTTTGACATATCCTCCCCTTTTGAGAATTCAGTCAGAAAAAAAAGCCAATTAGAACAAAGAAATTTGATCGATACACAAACATTATCGCCTACATTAGTTATTTTGCCAGGATCACGCAATTCAGAAATTCGTTCCTTAATGCCTATTTTTCGAGAAACAGTAGAGATTCTTGTACAACGTATTCCTCATTTACGTATTATTTTACCAACCTTACCTCATTTGGTAGATAGAATCCGGGACTTTGTGCAGGGCTGGAAAAGCAAGATAGAAATTGTAGTTGGTGAAGATGAAAAATGGCGTGCTTTTGCACAAGCAGATGTTGCTCTTGCTGCACATGGAACTGTTTCACTTGAATTAGCCTTAGCAAAAGTTCCTATGGTTCTTTGCTATAAACTTGATTTCTTTTCTAAATTATTTATTTTTCCTAAAATGATGTTATGGAGTGCTGCTCTTCCAAATATTATTGCTGATAAGCCTATTGTTTCGGAATATTTGAATGAATTAATCCGTCCTGGCATGTTAGCAAGACAGGTAGAACAACTTTTGGCTAATCCTTTATTGCGACAGGCACAACTTGATTCCTTTGAGATGGTAGAACAGAAAATGAAAACTGAAGTACCATCGGGGGTTGTTGGCGCACAAACAATTATCACTATTTTAAAAAGCAGGAATAAAATTGTATAAATAAAGCAATATTTTAATGATTAATATTTAATTTTAGCAAGAAAATTACAAGCACGTTGGCTTTTAGGATTGGTAAAAAATTCTTCAGAGGCTGCATCTTCAACAATTTTTCCATTTTCTAGAAAGAGTATTCTTTCTGAGACTTTACGTGCGAAGCCCATTTCATGGGTAACACAAAGCATTGTGATCCCTGTATCGGCCAATCGAGCCATCACTTCCAAAACTTCTCTCACACTTTCTGGATCAAGAGCAGAGGTTGGTTCATCAAAAAGCATGACTTCAGGTTCCATACAAAGTGCACGGGCAATCGCAACACGTTGTTGTTGCCCACCAGAAAGTTGTAAAGGATATTTTTCACAGTGTTTTTCAATACCAACATGTGTTAAGTAACGAATTGCCCGTTCTTTTGCTTGTTGTTTGGAAAGTCCCTGAACTGTCATAGGTGCTAAAATACAATTTTGTATAACGCTCATGTGGGGAAATAAATTAAAGTTCTGAAAGACCATTCCTATCTTACGAAGAACATTTTTTTGCTGTTGTATAGGTGCAGTATGGATATCAACGTTATGGATACAGATTGAACCTTTTTGTGCTTGTTCTAATTGATTAATACAACGAATTAACGTTGATTTTCCTGATCCGGATGGTCCACAAATAACGATATGTTCACCAGCTTGAACATTAAAGTTGATATCATGTAGGACCTGAAAGTTTCCATACCATTTATTTAGATTTCGAATAGAGATCACTGGTTTTTTACTGGGAGAGATCGATTTATTATTTTTCAAATTCATCTTATTTTATTCTTTCATTGATGAAGAACTTGATTAATTCAACATTTTGGTTTGGTAAAGTTTTTTATGATCATTTTATTTACCGTAAATATCGAGTGAGGCGCTGCTCGATAAAAACAATAAAACGATGAATGAGTTCAACGATAAAGAGATAGATAAGAGCAGCCCAAACGTAAACTTGAAAATCGAAAGTCCGTGAATAAGCGAGTTTAGCAACCCCCATTAAATCATAAACAGTAATAAGTGAGGCAACAGCACTGGATTTAATCATTAAAATCAACTCATTTCCTAGGGGGCGTAATGCTACAATCATTGCTTGTGGAAGAATAACTCTAAAAAATGTGACAGAGTTGCTTAAACCTAAAGCTTTTGATGCTTCGCGTTGTCCAGTTGTTACGGATAGAAAACTTCCTTTAAAGATCTCAGATTGATAGGCAGCAGAATTGAGTGTAAAAATAAAAAGACAACAATACCACGCGTTTTGAAAAAACCACCATAGCCCCACTTGTTGCCAAAAACTGTTCATTGAACCAAGCCCATAATAAAAAAGAAAGAGTTGAGCTAATAAAGGAGAGCCACGGAAAAAATAGACATAAGCATTTGCAAAATATTGTAAAAATGTATTCTCTGATAGACGTGCAAAAGCGATAAGCATACCAAGAAAAAGTCCTAGAGAACAAGAAATAGAAACAAGTTCAACAGTAACAATAAAGCCATTAATAAATTTTGGTCCATAATGACTTAAAAGATCAGGATTAAAAAGAAAATAAAGCCACTCAGGAATCATTGACCTAGCACCTTTTTATAGCCTATTTGAGTGTATGTTTCCAAATGGCGTAAGATTGCAGTAAAAACCGCTGAAAATAACAAATAGAGTAAGCATGCTACAAAATAAAATAGCATGGGTTTATTGGTAGCAGCGACAGCTAGATTCGTTTGTCGCATGAGGTCAACAAGCGCGATGGTAGAAACAAGGGATGTATCTTTCAGTAAAGTAAGCCAATTATTAGAAAGTCCTGGCAAGGCATTTCGGATGAGCTGAGGGAAGACAATACGAAAAAATGTGGTTGACCGTGAAAGTCCTAAAGCTTTAGCTGCTTCATATTGACCTTTATCAAAAATATTAAATGCTCCAAGCCAAACTTCACAAGAAAAAGCTGCAAGAACCATACTAAGGGCAAGAACACCAGCAACAAAAGCATTGATACTGAACATGATTTCAAAACTAAAATAGTCAAATAAATTTTGAATAAGGCTTTGTAATCCGTAGTAAACTAAAAACAAAGTTAAAAGCTCTGGTAGCCCACGAAATATCGTTGAAAAGAGGCGTGCCATAGCTTTGGCCATCTTAATATTGGATCGAATCATCACTGCATTGAGAAGTCCTAGAGGAAATCCTAGAAGTCCACAACATAATGCCAATGACAAAGTCATTCCTGCACTGGAAAGTATAACTGCTCCCCATCCACCATTGCTAAATGATAGCAATGCTAAATTTTCAATCATTCTTGTATTCCTCATGAAAGAGTTAGATAATATTTTTTAGCAATAACCAACGGGTTTTATTTAAATATCATATTGATATTTAATAAACATCACTTGTAAAATATTTTCTCATAATTTTTTCATAAGTTCCATCCAAACGGATTTCTTTTATTGCTTCATTGAACTTATTTTTAAGATCATTATTATTTTGACGAACTGCAATTGCAACAGGAAATCTTGTTTCTTCTAGAGTTCCCAAGAGGAGACAACAATCTTTTCCTTCATTTTTAAGCCAATTTAATGCTTGTAATTTATCAACAATAATCACATCAAGTCGATGATTTAAAAGATCACGATTCACTTCTATTGTGGAAGGATAGAGTTTTATTTTCACCTCTTCAGAGGCAAAATGATCTTCTGCATAGAAAGCTTGTGTTGTATTTGATTGCACACCAAGATTTTTACCTCTAAAGCCTTTTGTCGAGATTTCTTTAATTCCCGAAGCTTTGGTAACAATAACAGCCAGTGCTGTATCGTAGTAAGGATCTGTGAAGTCAATTTTTTGTAAACGCTCTTGTGTGAGAGAGAGGGAAGCAATGATAGCATCATATTTTTTTGCAATAAGTCCAGGGATCATTCCCTCGAAGTCTTGTGTAACAATAGTACACTCAACATTCATTTTTTTACAAAGTGCATAAGATATATCAATATCAAGTCCCTGCAATTTATTATTTGAGTCAATATAACTGAAGGGAGGATAGGTGCCTTCACTCGCAATTTTTAATGTTTTCGCATCAGCCAATTGGGTGAATAGTGCGGCGCTTATTATAAGAGCTCCTGCTAATAGTTTCATGATGTTCTCCTATTGGATAAGCGGGCAATATGAAATCATTATGTTTTTATAATCTGTAAGCTTTTTGGGAGCAATTCAAAAATTTATTGATGTTTATTTTAGATCATTATGTTGGGCATTATTGATAAAAAAAGAATAAATATCTTATTGCTTGTATGATAGCTTAATTTTCACGAAATTTTTGATTTGAATCATTTCATGAGTAAAAACTGAGGATTTTTCTTGAAAATAAGGCTATTAAATTTGAACATAAAAAAAATTAGATTTTAATACGATAAAAATACAACCTTATTGTTGTCATTAGATTCTACAAAATGTTTAGCTCTCAAGGAGCAATTAAAGTTATTTTGATAAATGTAAATTTTCTTATAAAAATGCCGAATTTCTAATTATACCTGCATGTCCAATAAAGATTTAAAAAATACTCCTTAAATATACAGATTGAGTTTTAATTCATAGTACTATCTAATTGATATCGAAAGTAAAATATTTTCTCATAATTTTCTCATAGGTTCCATCGGCGCGGATTTCTTCTATTGCTTTATTAAAACTGTTTTTAAGATCATTATTATTTTGACGGAGTGCAATTGCAATAGGAAAATTTGTTTCTTTTAGAGTTCCCAAGAGGAGACAGCAGTCTTTTCCTTCATTTTCAAGCCAATTTAATGCTTTTAATTTATCAAAGATGATGATATCAAGCCGATGGCTTAAAAGATCACGATTAACTTCTGTTGCTGTAGGATAAAGTTTGATATTAACTCCTTCAGAGGCATAATGATCTTCCGCATATGCAGCTTGTGTTGTATTTGATTGTACACCAAGGTTTTTACCTCTAAAGGCTTGTGTTGAGATTTCTTTAATTTCCGAATTTTTGGTAACGATAACAGCGAGTGCTGTGTTGTAGTAAGGATCTGTAAAATCAATTTTTTGTAAGCGCTCTTTTGTAGGAGAAAGGGAAGAAACGATAGCATCATATTTTTTGGCAAGAAGACCGGGAATCATCCCCTCAAAGTCTTGTGTGACAATAGTACATTCAACATTCATTTTTTTACAAAGCGCATAAGATATATCAATATCAAACCCTTGCAGTTTGTTATTTGAGTCGATATAACTAAATGGCGGATAAGAAGCATCGCTTGCAATTTTCAGCGTTTGAGAATTGGCCGATAGGGTAAACAGTGTCGCGCTTATTATAAGCGCTCCTGCTAATAATTTCATTATGTTCTCCTATTAGATAAGCTGGCAAATATGAAACCATCATGAATTTTTATAATCTGTAAGCTCTTTTGGAGCAATGTAAAAAATTTATCTGTGTTCATTTTGCTATCATTATGCTGAATATCATTATAAAAAAAGTAATTTCTTTTTATCAAGTATGGGAATAAAAAACACAGGAAAGAAGGTCATCTCTTATTGATTATAGGGTGATTTTTAATAATTTTATTTAAAAATCAATAATTTATCTTTAAAAGAAAAACTATTAACTTAAATACAAAGAAAATTTCAGCTTTTAACAGAACAAAATGTAAAGTGTTTTTATTCTAACTAGAGAAGCACTTAATGTAAGCTTTTTGCAATTTTATCTGAAGAAGATAGAAAGAAAAATTCTGACATTGCTAGATTTTAATATGTAATAAGGCTTTTAAACATGGGGGAATAATAGGGAATACATTTCCATTAAAGATAATGAGGATTATAAGGTAAAATTTTCAATTTCTTTTTGCTAAATGTTTGGCTAATTTGCAGAAGAGTATTCTCAATTTCTTTACAGAGCTAAAACTTAGAATTTTTTAGTAAATTTTTATGATGATGTTATCTCTGTAGAAAGAGTTTTAAAATCACGTTTTATAAAAATTCTTAAAGGATGTTTTTTGATTACTCTCAATAAAGCTTCAGTAAATTGAAGCTTTATTGATTTCTTTTTTAATTTGCACGTTCATCTATAGGAACATAGTCACGCATAGCATAGCCTGTGTAGAGTTGTCGAGGACGACCAATTTTTTGTGCAGGGTCTTCAATCATTTCTTTCCATTGTGCCACCCACCCGACACTGCGCGCCAATGCAAAAAGGACAGTAAACATTTCAGTTGGAAAACCTAGAGCTTTTAATGTAATGCCGGAATAGAAATCAACATTGGGATAAAGCTTTTTCTCAATAAAATATTCATCACTTAAGGCAATTTTTTCAAGCTCTATTGCAATATCAAGAAGAGGGTCATCTTGAATGTTGAGTTCTTTTAAAACTTCATGACAGGTTTTTTGCATGATTTTTGCACGTGGATCATAATTTTTATAGACACGGTGCCCAAAGCCCATAAGGCGGAAAGGATCATTTTTATCTTTTGCACGTGCAATAAATTCAGGAATTCTTTTAATAGAACCTATTTCTTGTAGCATTTTTAGGCATGCTTCATTGGCACCACCATGTGCTGGTCCCCAAAGGCATGCAACACCTGCTGCAATACAGGCAAACGGATTAGCACCTGAGGATCCAGCAAGACGTACGGTAGATGTAGAAGCATTTTGTTCATGATCTGCATGAAGGGTAAAGATTTGATCCATCGCCCGAGCAAGCACAGGGTTTGTTTTATATTCTTCACAAGGAACAGCAAAGCACATATGGAGGAAATTTGCAGCATAACTAAGATCATTACGTGGATAAACAAATGCTTGTCCAATACTGTATTTATAGGCCATAGCAGCAAGCGTTGGAACTTTTGAGATAAGACGAACAGAAGCAATCATTCTCTGGTGAGGATCTGTAATATCAATAGAGTCGTGATAGAACGCAGACATAGCGCCAAGGCAGGCAACCATGACGGCCATAGGATGAGAATCACGACGGAAGCCATGGAAGAAGCGTGCAAATTGTTCGTGGACCATGGTATGCTGCATAATACATCGATCAAATTCATTTTTTTCTTGCTGTGTTGGGAGTTCACCATAAAGTAAAAGATAACAACTTTCGAGAAAGTCTCCTTTTTCAGCCAATTGATCAATAGGATAACCACGATAAAGCAATATGCCTTTATCACCATCGATATAAGTAATTTTTGATTCACAAGAAGCTGTTGAAGTAAAACCAGGATCATAAGTAAAAATATCGGTTTTTTTATAGAGAGAAGCAATTTCAATGACTTCAGGTCCACTCGTACCTTTACGCAAGGGAAGCTCTACTTTTTTATCATTCACAATAATATATGCGTTATTCTCAGACATTCGGTATTCCTTTCAGATCCTTCACTTCTAAAAATTAAGACTCTGCTTCATCAGAGTAGGGGATGTATAACTGAAGCTTTTCTTACTTATTTAAGGGTAGATTGCCTCTAAAAGTGAGTACATGCAATCTAAAAATATTTCCTTGTTGATCATTATTACTCAATAAGAAATGTATTTCAATGATATAACATAAAAAACTCTTTTAGGGCACGTTGAGATATCTGTATAGATCCTTATTTGAGGAAATATACTCAGTGTCCATCATGGGCATATTGTTGTGATAAGTTGGTCCTTGATGCGATGAAGGGATTCATCGCGTCCTAATAAAATAAGAACATCCAAAACACCTGGTGATGTTGCACATCCTGTAAGAGCTGCGCGAAGTGGTTGGGCGATAGATCCAAATTTGAGATTCTGTGTTTGTACACAAGAGCGAAGTGTTTCATCTAGAGTTTTTGTATCCCAAGAGGGGCAAGCTTTCAGAGCAAGATAAAGATCGTTTAAAATGGTTCGTCCATTTTTATCTAAGAGTATTTGAGCTTTTTCATCAAGTTGTAAAGGTCGTTGCGTAAAAATGAAGGAGGCATTGTCAATCAGTTCGCACAGTGTTTTTGAACGTTCTTTCAAATGCGGGATTGCTTTTAAAAATTGAACACGGCGTTTTTCATCAAGTCTTTCAATAATTTGTGCTCCCCTATCGGTTTCTGGTAGAATATTAAGAGCGGCATCAAAAAGTTCTTGATCATTACTCATACGCATATAGTGTCCGTTGATGGAATCGAGTTTTTTGAGATCAAAACGAGCAGCACCTTTGTTAATATCCTCAATATCAAACCAAGAAATCATATCTTTAAGTGACATCAGTTCGTCATCACCATGACTCCAACCTAAACGGACAAGGTAATTGCGCAAAGCAGCAGGAAGATATCCCATTGTTCGGTAGGCATCAACACCGAGCGCACCATGTCGCTTTGATAATTTTGCACCGTTTTCACCATGGATAAGAGGAATATGGGCCATAACAGGAATGTCCCATCCCATTGCTTTAAAGATAATCGTTTGTCGGGCTGCGTTGGTAAGATGATCGTCACCACGTATAATATGTGTGATGCCCATATCATGATCATCAACGACAACAGCATGCATATAGGTAGGCGAACCATCAGAACGTAAAATAATAAAGTCATCGAGATCTTTATTAGGAAAACGGACATCACCTTGAACACGGTCATGTATGATCGTTTCTCCATCTTGAGGGGCTTTGATGCGAATAACAGGCTTAACACCTTTAGGAGCTTCAGAACTATCACGGTCCCGCCAACGTCCATCATAACGGGGTGGGCGCCTTTCTGTACGGGCTTTTTCACGCATTTCAGCTAACTCCTCAGGTGAAGCATAACAATAATATGCTTTGCCATTCTTGACCAACTGTTCAGCGATTTGGCGGTGACGTTCTGCACGTTCGAATTGCGAAATAGGGGCGCCATCATAACTAAGACCCATCCAGTGCAAGCCATCTATAATGGCTTTTACAGCTGCTTCTGTTGAACGCTCTCGGTCTGTATCTTCAATTCGTAAAAGCATTTTTCCACCGGTATGTTTTGCATAAAGCCAATTAAAAAGAGCAGTACGAGCACCACCAATGTGAAGGAAGCCAGTGGGTGAAGGGGCAAAACGAGTAATAACAGACACGAATATTTTCCTTTAAACTAAGATATTACTTATGGAATTTTATAGAAAAGTCATGTTAGCATAAGTGATGGGGCGTGCAATAGCCGTATTGCGAGTTAAAGTGGGGGACTGATGTTTTATAAAAGTAAAGAGGGTTTATCCGAAAAATCTGTTACAGAAAGAAAAAAGCCATGTCAGATAGGGCAGAGTGTTTTTTCTAGGTATGATGATGCAAAGAACGGTAGCTATAATCAACAAAAACTTTTTTTATTGACACTCTTAAAAGAAGTAATCATTTTTTTTCGCAAATGGTTAGAAGATTGTATTAATAAAGAAGTTTCTTTTGGTATCCTTTTTTCGCTAATTTTAGTCTTTTTTGCCCTAGGAATCATTTTCTATTTTCATTTAGAGTGGGAACCAAGTTGGGGACAATTGGGGGCGTTGGTCAGTATTTTTCTGGGAATATTCTATGTTGCACGTTTTTATCGAAAAATATGGATTCCCGTGGGGTTTCTGTTTTGTATTATATTGGGTGTTTTAGCGGCAAAAATAGAAACGTGGCGTATTGCAACACCCATGCTAAGCAGTGACATTGTCACTACATTGACGGGAAGAATTGTTTCTATTGAGTCAGGTGCCAAAGGAGGATTTCGTTTAGTTTTGGATATTTTGAATACAGAAAATTCCGTATTACGCCATAGTCTTCATCGTGTTCGTTTATCGGCAAGATATTTGCCATCTGGCTTAGCGATTGGTGATGGATTGCATGGAAAAGTTAAGATTCGTGCATTCTCTGGGCCGGTGCGTCCAGGAGGCTACGATTTTAGTTTTCATAATTATTTTAAAAGAATTGGAGCACAAGGCGTTTATTTAGGAAAACCAAGAAAAATATCCGTTTCGCAGCCTGATGGAATATTCGCTATCATTCTACAGAAAATTGAAAATTTACGCACGAAGATGACACAAAGAATCCGTATAGCCCTTGAAGGAGAAAAGGGGAGTGTTGCAGCTGCCCTCATAACAGGGCAGCGTGCTGGTATTTCAAATGAGACAAATGAAGCATTACGTACAGCTGGATTAGCTCATATTTTATCAATATCAGGTTTACATATGGCGTTGTTAAGCGGCATAGTTCTTTTGAGTATCCGTAGTTTTTTAGCATTTTTTCCAGTTTTTTCTTCCTATTATTCCAGTAAAAAATTTGCTGCTATCGTTGCTTTTATGATAACAGCTTTTTATTTGTTATTGTCGGGCTTAGCAATATCAGCGCAAAGAAGTTTTGTGATGATTGCTGTTATGTTGGTTGCTATATTGTGTAATCGCTCTGCTATAACAATGCGTAATTTTTCCATTGCAGGGTTGATAACTCTAGCGATGACACCCCATGAAATATTAGGTCCTAGCTTTCAAATGTCCTTTTCTGCGACTGCTGCTTTGATCGCTTTTTTTGATTGGTGGAGTGGAAGGTCATTTTTTCGTAAAAGAAAAACAACTCCCTCTTATGTTGGAGGAGGAGTGATAAATTTTGTTTTCTTATCGATGCTTTCAACATGTGCTTCTTCCTTTGTTGCAGGGAGTGCAAGTGGAATTTATGCTGCTTATCATTTTTCTAATATGGCATCGTTGAGCATTATCAGTAATGCTTTTGCTTTGCCTGTCATCTCAATTTTTGTCATTCCCTTTGGATTAATCGCAGTTCTTGCAATGTTAGGAGGATTCGAATGGCTTCCTCTTCAAATTATGGGTTTTGGAGTTGATCTTGTAATAAAGATTGCACATGCTATCAAGGCTATTTCTCCTGATTTGAATCCTGGTTTTATGCCGTTATCAGCGTTAGTTTTATTGAGTATAGGCTTGGTTGGACTGACTTTTTGCAAAACACCCATCCGGCTCTTTTTTAGTTTGTTTATTTTGGCAGGTATTTCTATTTGTGTAATGCATTCACCTGTACAACTGATTATAGCAGATAATATGCGTCTCGTGGGCGTTATCCATGATAAAAAGTTATATATTGATCGTTACTATATTTCTAAGTTCACGACATCCATATGGAAAAAGTCATTTCGTGTGAAGGAAACGATTAAACCAACAAAATATGGTCCTTCGTTGCACGGACAATTTATTTGTGATTATCATGTATGTACATCTTTATTGGATAATGGATTAAAAGTGATCGTTTTACAGAGAGAAACAGGTCAATGTGTAGAGGCAGATATTCTCATTCAGACATTTGTGATGCATAATCCAACTTGTTACAAGAAGGCAAAAACAATATTTATACCTCAACAATTGTTATCACGAGGAAGCGTTATGATGACCAAAGGTGGAGATATTATTTGGTCTTCGCTAGGGTTTCATAGACCATGGAATATGCACAGACAGCGTTCATAAAAACATATAATCAGTCATATTTTGCTTCACATTTGGATAATGACAAAACAAAAAATAACAGAAGACTTTTCTCATAATATTTTACGGTATTTAAATTGGTAAGTTTATCAACGTCATTGAAATGAGATAATAATCTACAGTTTTCTAGAAATAGATGATTTTTTATATCTGATCATTTTAATTTTTTCAAAAAAATTGATATGTGCATTTTTGTGCATCCTATTGATAGCACAAAATAAATCAAAAATTCTTATTGAATGAGAAAAATGCTAACAAATATTCTCAAAGAAATAAAAAAGATAATTGTTGATTATTCTATTTTATTCTTATCATATATTTCTATAACGAGTAACATCTCTTCAAGCAAAAGATGATGGTCAATTTAAATAGATTGCGTCAAGAGGTTATCTTTTATTATCATTATTATCGGTGGTAATAGGGGTGATAAATGCTGCTTATACGGATAGAAGGCAAAGTCATTCATGAATGTTCAGCAGTTAAAAAAAATGGCAGCTATTAAAGCGCTTGAGTTTGTGGAAGATGGTATGCGGCTTGGAATCGGATCTGGTTCGACAGTCAATGAATTTATTCGTCTTCTAGGTGAGCGTGTTGCGGATGGTTTGCGGGTGACTGGTGTTGCTACTTCAAAATATTCTGAACAACTCTGTCATAAGTTTGGAGTGCCTGTTAGCACTTTAGAACAAATACCTGAGCTGGATCTTGATATTGACGGAGCAGATGAAATTGGTCCTGAGATGATGCTCATTAAAGGGGGAGGGGGAGCATTGTTGTATGAAAAAATTGTAGCGTCGGCATCTCGTGCAATGCTTGTCATTGCGGATGAAACAAAGGTGGTAAAAAGACTTGGTGCTTTTGCACTACCAATTGAAGTTAATCCATTTGGTATCCACACAACATGCAGAGCCATCGAAAAAGTTGCTGATGATTTAGGGCTTTCTGGAAAAATTGCATTGCGAATGAATGGAAAAAATCCTTTTGAAACAGATGGTGGCCATTTTATTCTTGATGCATTTTGGGGCTGCATTTTGCAACCAAAACCATTATCGGATGCACTTCTTGCTATTCCTGGTGTTGTTGAGCATGGCCTTTTTTTGGGGTTGGCTTCACGTGCAATTGTCGCTATGGCTGATGGTCAAATAAAAGTTTTAGAACCGTTTGATTTTTAGAAAAGGCATTTACATGATGATATGTTAGCACAGTAAAAAAGGGTCTTAAAGATTTTAGGTAGAATAACGAATTAAAATTATAATTAGCGATCGGGGTAATCATTAAATGAAAATAATATTTTCTTTTCAGCGTTTTGTCGTATATTTGGGTGTAGTTGTCGTTTTTGTTGTGAATATTGGAATGGCTTATGCACAAGGTGTGAGCGATCAACATTTAGATTCAGCTAGAAAAGCTATAAGTGCCATTCACGCAACGGATCAGTTTGATAGTTTTTTACCAAATGCGGTAGAAGATCTTAAAACTGTACTGATGAGGGATGATCCAAACTTGGCAGCGGATATTTCTGATATTGTTGATAAGCAGGCGCTTGCTTTAATTAAAAGGCGCTCTGATCTAGAAAAAGAGATTGCTCATGTATATGCAAAATATTTTACTCAAAAAGAGCTTGATGCAATAACAACATTTTATAATTCTGATACCGGTAAAAAGTTTTTGACAGAAGTTCCCAATATCGCACGTGATTCTTACTCAGCATTTGATATATGGCGTACTGCTTTTATGCAGGATCTTGTAGAAAATGTGAGAAAAGAGATGTCTGAAACACTTAATTTGAATAATTCTACGATGCCTACAAATGTGCCTATAAAATCAGAATCTTCAGGAAATAAAAAATAGCTTGATTGATATCATGACAACCAATGGGCAATTTCTGATTTTTAAAATAGCGGCGGTTTTCCCGCCGTTTTAAATATTTTAATGAGAATAAGTCCTTTTAGAATGCTGCTTTATAAAAAAGGCTTCTTCAAAAGAAAAAAAGACTTTCATTTGATAATAAAAGATCTTAGCCTACTCTTGCAGATGTATAAGAAGGAATAATTCGTGGGCTCTTTTGACTTTGATTTATTTGTTATTGGAAGTGGTTCTGGTGGAGTGCGTGCAGCACGGCTTGCTGGAGGTCTTGGCAAGCGGGTCGCTATAGCAGAGGAATATCGTATAGGGGGTACTTGTGTTATTCGTGGCTGTGTTCCCAAAAAACTTTATGTTTATGCATCACAATATGTAAAAGAATTTAAGAAAAGTGTTGGTTTTGGGTGGAAATATGCGGATCCAATTTTTAGTTGGGAAAAGTTGGTTGCAGCTAAAAATAAAGAAATATCAAGGTTAGAAGGGCTGTATCGTAAGGGATTAGAGAATAACAATGTGCATATTTATGAAAGTCGTGCTACTTTTGTAGATGATCACACATTAGAGCTTTCTGCCACGGGTGAGCGGGTCAGTGCAGAAAAAATTTTGATTGCAACAGGGGCAAAAGTTGCACCAAATACTTCCATAGAAGGCGGTGGATTTTGCCTCACTTCTAATGAGATTTTTGACCTTGATCAACTCCCAAAATCAATAGTCATTGTTGGTGGAGGGTATATTGGTGTTGAATTTGCTAATATTTTTCATGAATTAGGTGTAAAAACAACGCTGCTCCATCGTGGTGATTTAATCCTTCGGGGTTTTGATCATGATTTGCGGCAATTGCTCAGCGATGAAATGACTGAAAAAGGGATTTCTATTCTCTATGGTGTAACAATTTCTAAAGTGCAGGCTGCAGAAAATTGTTATGAAGTTATTTTATCAAATGGGCAAACGATTAGTGCCGATCAGATTATGTTGGCTACGGGGCGTGTACCAAATACAACAGGTTTAAGACTTGAGCGAGCAGGTGTTCAAGTGGATGAATTTGGTGCAGTTGTTGTTGATGAAAGAATGACAACGAATGTACCCCACATTTGGGCTGTTGGTGATGTAACAGGTCATATTCAATTAACACCTGTTGCGATTCATGATGCAATGTGTTTTGTTAAGACAGCATTTGAGAATATTCCAACAACACCTGATTATGATTTAATTACAACAGCAGTTTTTTCACAGCCAGAGATTGGAACGGTTGGTCTTTCAGAAGAGGAGGCGGTAAAGCGTTATAAGCGTCTTGAAATTTATCGTACAGTTTTTCGTCCTATGCGTAATGTTCTTTCTGGTAGTTCAGAGAAAATGCTTATGAAACTCATTGTTGATGGTGAAAGCCGTATTGTTGTGGGCGCTCATATTTTAGGGGAAAACGCTGGTGAGATGGCACAGCTTATTGGGATAGCTCTCAAAGGAAAGCTGACGAAGGATATCTTTGATGAAACGATGGCAGTGCATCCAACGATGGCAGAAGAATTGGTAACGATGTATAAACCAAGTTATATATATGAAAATGGGAAGAAAATAGAAAGTTAAACAGCATATATTGCGGTAAAAAGCTTTTGATATGCCAATCTGTAAGATTAATCTTTAGAGAGAGTGTAATGATAAAAGAATGGGCACCTGACTCTTGGAGAACAAGGCCAATTAAACAAGTTCCGACTTATCCGGATAAGTCTATGTTAGAAGATGTTGAACGAAAACTGAGAAGTTACCCTCCTTTAGTTTTTGCCGGTGAAGCACGTGATTTAAAAAATGAATTAGCAGCTGTTGCAAAAGGACAAGCTTTTTTATTGCAAGGTGGTGATTGTGCCGAAAGCTTTGCAGAACATGAAGCTGATAATATCCGTGATTTTTTTCGTGTATTTTTGCAAATGGCGATTGTTTTGACCTTTGGTAGTTCTAAACCGGTTGTTAAAATTGGTCGTATTGCTGGTCAATTTGCAAAGCCTCGCTCTTCTGATATTGAAAGAAAAGAGGGAGTTGAATTTCCTGCTTATCGTGGGGATATTATTAATGGCATTGAATTTGAAGCAGGTTCTCGTATTCCAGATCCGCAACGGATGTCTATGGCTTATCGCCAATCTGCGGCAACACTTAATCTATTGCGTGCTTTTTCACAAGGTGGCTATGCTAATTTAGAAAATGTTCACACATGGATGTTGAGTTTTGTTTCTAACAGTCCGCAGGGAGAACGTTATGAATTATTGGCAGAGCGTATTTCTGAAGCAATTGATTTTATGCGTTCTATAGGGATTACATCCAAAACACATTCTTCATTGCGTGAAACATCTTTTTATACCAGTCATGAAGCACTGTTGCTTGGTTATGAAGAGGCTTTGACTCGGATTGATTCAACTTCAGGAAATTGGTATGCAACATCTGGTCATATGTTATGGATTGGTGACCGTACGCGTCAGATTGACCATGCTCACGTTGAATATTGTCGCGGCATTAAGAATCCTATAGGATTAAAATGTGGTCCTTCCATTGAGTCTGATGAGCTTTTAAAATTAATTGATATTTTAAATCCTGAAAACGAGCTGGGGCGGCTTACTCTCATTACGCGCTTTGGTTATGATAAAGTTGAAAGTTATCTGCCTAAACTCATCCGTGCCGTTGAACGCGAGAAGCGTGCGGTTATATGGTCATGTGATCCAATGCATGGCAATACAATTACTGCCAATGGTTATAAGACGCGTCCCTTTGATTATGTTTTAAAAGAAGTAGAGAATTTTTTTGCAGTGCATCGTGGAGAGGGAACTTATCCAGGAGGCATTCATATTGAGATGACAGGTCGTGATGTTACTGAATGTACAGGAGGTGCACATGCCATTTCTGTGGACGATTTATCTGATCGTTATCATACGCAATGTGATCCACGGTTAAATGCAGATCAAGCGTTAGAATTGGCTTTTCTTGTTGCTGAACTCCTTAAAAAAAATCGCGTGACTGACTCGTTAGCAATTGCTGCTGGGGGGTAGGCAAAAATTTGCCTAATATTTTTTAGGTCATTATGGCAGAAGAGAATTTTTAAAAATGATATTTCCGATGATGAAGAATAAAGATGATGAAGAATAAAGTTGTGGTTACTAAACTGATGAAATGATACAAAGGCTTATGAAAAATAATTTTCGGGTATCAATTGCTCAATTAAATCCTATTGTCGGTGATATTGAGGGGAATTTTTCTTTAGCTGTCATGGCGCATCAAAAGGCCAAAGAAGAGGGGGCAGATCTTGTTTTATTCACGGAACTTTTTATAAGCGCTTATTCGCCGGAAGATCTTGTTCTAAAACCTGCTTTTACAAAAACATGTGAAGAGACTGTTGAGAAATTAGCAAAGATAACCGTAGGCGGACCAGGAATTGTCATTGGACTTCCATTAAGACGCAATGGCAATATTTACAACGGTGTCATGCTTCTTGATGAAGGGCAAGTCATTGCCGAAAGTTTGAAGTTTGATTTACCTAATTATGCTGAATTTGATGAAAAGCGTTTATTTTCTTCAGGCCCACGACCTGAGCCTCTTATCTATCGTGGGGTAGGACTAGGAATAGTGATTTGTGAAGATATTTGGAATGATTCTTCACTTTGTGCGGAGCTTGGTAATAAAGGAGCGGAAATTATTCTTGTCCTTAACGGATCTCCCTACTATCGTAATAAAACCTTAAAACGTATAGATGTTGTTCATACGCAAGCCCTACGATCTGGGGTGCCAATTATTTATGCTAATCAAGTTGGTGGTCAAGATGAGCTCGTTTTTGATGGCGGGTCTTTTGCCTTGAATGGAGAAGGAAAAAAGATATTTCAAATGAAACACTTTGATAGCCATATTGCTTTAAGCCATTGGCAAAAAACAACGACGGGATGGCACTGTATTTCAGGTCCTAAAGAAAGTCTTCTCAATGGATTAGCGGCCGATTATCAAGCTTGTGTTTTAGGGTTGAAAGATTACGTTAATAAAAACGGCTTTAAGGATGTTATTCTTGGTCTTTCAGGAGGAATTGATTCAGCCCTGTGTACAGCAATGGCGGTGGATGCTCTTGGTGCTGAGAGGGTTCGCACCATTATGATGCCCTATCATTATACTTCGCAAGAATCATTAAAAGATGCCAAAGAATGTGCTGATCTTTTGGGATGTTGTTATGAAATCATACCGATTGCACAACCTGTTGAGGCTTTTTTAAAGACAATGGCACCTGTTTTTTCAGGGTTATCCTCTGACGTCACAGAAGAAAATCTTCAAAGTCGTATACGCGGTACACTTTTAATGGCGCTTTCAAATAAATTCGGCTCAATGGTGGTAACGACAGGCAATAAGTCAGAAATGGCTGTGGGATATGCAACATTGTATGGGGATATGAATGGCGGGTTTAATCCTCTTAAAGATATTTATAAAATGCAGGTTTATGCATTAGCTGAGTGGCGCAATAAAAATCACTTGCACAATTTGAGAGGACCAGAAGGAATTGTCATTCCATCCAATATTATAGAAAAAGCGCCTTCTGCAGAGCTGCGAGAAAATCAAAAAGATGAAGATTCACTTCCACCTTATCCTATTCTAGATGATATTTTGCAATCTCTTGTAGAAAATGACATGAGTATTGGTGATATTGTTCAACGTGGGTATTCACGGGAAATTGTTGAGAAAATTGAACAGCTTCTTTATAGTGCTGAATATAAAAGGCGACAATCTGCACCCGGTGTAAAAATCAGTTACAAGAATTTCGGACGCGATCGTCGCTATCCTATAGTCAATCATTTTCGCGATAAAAATTGAGTATTATGTTATGGTTAAAGTTCGTTTTGCTCCCTCTCCAACAGGTTATATTCATATTGGCAATATCCGTATTGCGCTTTTCAATTGGCTTTATGCGCAAGCGCATAAAGGAGAATTTATTTTGCGCTATGATGATACAGATGTTGAACGTTCTAAACAAGAATATATTGATGCTATTGCTGTTGACCTTGAATGGCTTGGTATTCAACCAGATTCAATTTATTACCAATCTAAGCGATTTAATCGATACGATGAAGTTGCGGAAATTCTCAAACAACGCGGGCTTCTTTATCCCTGTTATGAGACTGCAGAAGAGTTAGAGCGACGTCGTAAAATCCAGCTTTCACGCAAATTGCCTCCTATTTATAACCGTGCAGCATTAAAATTGACAGCAGAAGAGAAAAAAAACTTTGAATCTCAAGGTCGTAAACCCCATTGGCGTTTTCTTCTTCCTAATTTTGAAAGTGATCCTTTACAAACAAAGCGAACAGAAGTTTGCTGGAATGATGCAATAAAGGGAAAGCAGACGATTGATTTGGCTTCTCTTTCAGATCCCGTTCTTATTCGTGAAGATGGAAGCTATCTTTATACATTGCCCTCTATTGTTGATGATGTAGATATGGCTATTACGCATATTATTCGTGGGGATGATCATATTACAAATACAGGCGCTCAAATTGCTATTTTTAAAGCTCTTAATGCAGAATTACCGGTTTTTGCTCATACCAATTTATTGGCGACAGTTTTAGGAAAAGGATTTTCAAAACGTAATAATGATCTTTCTATTCGTTCTCTACGGGAAGAAGGATTTGAATCTATAGCTGTTCAATGCCTTGCCGTTTTGATTGGGACATCGCAAAATGTGCATCCCTATCCTAATCAAGCAGCGCTTTTAGAGCATTTTAATCTCCAAGATACGTCAAGATCCGTTGCAAAATTTGATATTGCTGATCTTCTTGCTTTGAATAGTCATCTTGTCCATGAGTTAACCTATGAGGAAGTAAAAATGCGCCTTAAAAAACTTTCTATTGAGGGAGATAAGGCGGAATATTTCTGGAACGCGATAAGAAGCAATATTAATAAAGTCAATGATGCTGTTTTGTGGTGGAAAATCATTCATGATGAACAGAATTTTGATACAGTGGCACTAGAGGATCGCGCTTTTGTGCGCCAATCACTCGATTTCTTACCTGAAGGTGCTTTGAAGGAGGAAAGTTGGAAAATTTGGACAACAGCATTAAAAGAAAAAACAGGTCGAAAAGGAAAAGCTTTATTTATGCCATTACGTCAGACACTTACAGGCATGGATCATGGACCTGAAATGGGAAAAATTTTGCAGCTTTTAGGGCGTGAAAAGGTAGCAGAAAGACTCTCTAGGAAATAGGAGCGGCTTTTTTTAAAGCATTTCGTTCATTTCACTCTTAAAGAGAGTAAAGAACGGATTTATTTACACGTTTTTATAAGCATGAAAGCAGGAATATCATCACCAAATCCAAGGGGCGTGTAATTCTTATTTTTTCGTGGGCGTTGGTGCTCAGAGGGCTTCTCCTTATTATTTGCATTTTTGATATATTCTGTTTTATTCTCTTCTACAGATTTTTTAGTGTGAGCAACAGGCTCTTTGTGAGCAGTTTTCTTTGATGATTTTGAAGATTTTTTCTTTACAACAATATCTTCTGTTTGATCATCGACTATTAAAGTTGAGAGATCTCCATTGAGCCATTCAATTTTTTCATTACTCATTTCCTCAATGGCATTGATATATTTTTGATCAGCTTTTGTGACAATTGTAAAAGCTTTTCCGCTACGATTTGCACGCCCTGTACGACCAATTCGATGGATATAGTCTTCAGCATGTGTAGGAACATCATAGTTAAAGACATGACTTACAGCTGGAATATCGAGTCCACGGGCAGCAACATCAGAAGCAACAAGAAGTGTAAGTTTATTATTTTTAAAATCAGCTAGGGTGTTCATGCGCGAATATTGGTCCATATCTCCATGAAGGGCCCCTACATTAAAGTTATGTTTGATGAGCGATCTAAAAAGTTCAGAGATATCTCTCTTTCGATTACAGAAAATGATTGCATTTTGAAGCTCTGCACCTTCATTATGAATAAGTTCTCGCAAAACAGCTCTTTTATCCCATGACTTACTTCCAGATTTGACGAGCCGCTGTGTAATTGTGGTTGCGGTTGAGGATGCTTTTGTAACTTCAACAGATATGGGAGAATGTAAAAATTGTTTCGTTAATTTTGTAATTTCTGGCGCCATTGTTGCAGAAAAGAACAAAGTTTGACGCGTAAAAGGAGTTAGCTTACAGATGCGTTCAATATCAGGAATAAAGCCCATATCCAACATGCGATCAGCTTCATCAATAACAAGGATTTCAACGCCCATCAGGAGCAGTTTACCGCGCTCGCAATGATCAAGAAGGCGTCCTGGTGTTGCTATAAGAACATCAGCTCCCCGTTCAAGTTTGCGATCTTGGAGTTCAAAAGAAACTCCACCAATCAAAAGAGCAACATTTAAACGATGATTTATGCCGTATTTATCGAAATTTTCTTCAACTTGAGCTGCAATTTCTCTTGTTGGTTCTAAGATAAGCGTACGGGGCATGCGTGCTCTTGCACGACCTTTTTCAAGGAGAGTGAGCATAGGCAATACGAAAGAGGCGGTTTTACCTGTTCCCGTTTGGGCGATTCCTAAAACGTCTTTTCTTTGAAGGACATACGGAATTGTTTCACTTTGAATAGGTGTCGGAGCTGTATACCCCGCTGATTTCACCGCATTAATAACCTTTGCGGAAAGACCTAAATCATCAAAACTGTTTAAAGATGGTATCATTTTTTTATCAACTGCTCTGTGATTTTAACTGCGCTATCTAATGATGATTATAACCAATATTCTACACTCTTTAAAAGTGTTAAGATGTTTTCACAAAAAAACTAACTATAACAATCATATACATATAAAACGCATAATACAATCATTAATAGCGAAATTGTTCTGATAAAATGCGCTCATCCCATGAATGATTTGAGTCAAAAAGGATTGAAGCTGTTACTTCTGTTGCCATTGAAATAGTAACTGAATGAACAGATTTAACTTCAATATTATCTGCAGCAGCGTTTACAGGGCGTTTGTCAGGTTCAAGCATATCAAAGCGCACTGTTACTGTATCGGGAAGCAAAGCTCCATGCCAACGCCGAGGGCGAAAAGGGCTAACGGGAGTGAGGGCCATAAGGGGAGCCATAAGAGGTAAGATAGGTCCTTGTGCTGATAAATTATAGGCGGTTGATCCAGCTGGTGTAGCGACGAGGACACCATCACAACTTAATTGTTCCATGCGTACGTTGTTATCAATGGTGATGCGAATTTTTGCCGCTTGATAAGATTGCCGAAAGAGGGATACTTCATTAATTGCAAGCGCCTCGATAGAATCTTGACATTCAGATTTTGCAATCATGCGCAGGGGATGGATTTCTTTTTTATGTGCGGCAGCAATACGATTGGGCAATTTTTTTTCATGAAATTCATTCATAAGAAATCCTACAGAACCTTGATTCATACCATAAATAGGTTTGCCTGTGTTCATGACATCTCGTACGGTTTGTAACATTGTCCCATCACCACCGATTGCAACAACAATATCAGTTTCTTCCAGAGAAGAATGACCATAAACGGAAATTAATTTATGGGTAGCTTTGATAGCCTCCTCAGTTTCTGCGGAAATAAAATGAAAGCGATTTGGTAATGTAGCCATTTAAAAATTATCCTGATACTTATAATTTATGTTGTAACTTATTTTTGAGAGTTTTGAAGTTGTAATAAAAGCTCTTTTTATAATAAAAAGAGCATTGAATAAAGAGAAGTTATTTCAAGGTAAAGTATCATTAAAAAGTAAAAGGAATGCGTCGTTAGATAAATTACAAACGAGTAATTTTTTTATTAGAATGATAATTTAGCATTGAAGCTAAGAGTATGATTAGTTAAAAGACCATAACTGATTTTAATAATCAGTGTGAAGCACCCGTAGCTCAGCTGGATAGAGCGCTGCCCTCCGAAGGCAGAGGTCACAGATTCGAATTCTGTCGGGTGCACCAAATTCTTCAACTTCATATCATCCTAAATAACAAGATTACCTAAAAAGAAGCCAATTTCCTCTTTTATGAAAATGGTTATTTGAGTTGTTTATTAAGTTTTGTAGCGAATAAGCAAATGATTTTAAGAGAAGTAAAATTTACGGCTGCGTATATAATTTTTCGGTTAGTCATTTTGAATATCGAGATAAAAAAGCAAGGTTATCTAAATATGCTTTCAATTTAACTATAAACATTTATAACATAAAAAGTACATTTAATTCAATATGTTATTGTACAACTGATCTGGTGATGTTGATAGTAGATCGCTAAATATATTGTTTTGAGCATTAAAATAGATAGCTAAATTTGCTTTTATTCTATTTTTGGAGTTAAAGGCTGTTATGGTGATATGGAACGCGGATGAGGAATATCACCAGTTAAAGGAATAATAAGGGGGAAAAACAACCGTCAAGATTTGAATTGTTTCAAAATGCTGTATTCGATATGGTTTTGATATGGTTATCTGGTGATTTCTCTATACACCAATATTGCCAGTTATGTTGGATGAGGGATTGTTTAGCTTTAATCAACTTTTTATATACCGAACGCTAATTATGGTGGTTATTTAGTTGGGAGTATGTTCTTTACGTTTGGCAGTAATTGGGATTATATCTCTTGCTCCTCGCATACTATCTTGTGCAGCTATAGTAATGAGTGCACTTAATTATTTCCATGGCGTTAACACTTAGTCCTTTTGATCCGTTTTGCTGTTGGTGAATGATGGTTTTGGGTTCTATTATGGTCATGCAGCATAGCCATATGGGCGGATTATTTCTTCGCTTTATGCAGGTGTAGGAGTTGGTATTCTCCTAGGTAATGAATATGTTATTATTAGCTTGAATATGACAACTATATCAAAAAACACCTCCATTATTTCTTCCATTGCAAATGAAACCGCTCCTGTTAAGCAGAAAAAACCATCCAAAATATGAATAGATCAATTAAATGGATTTCGTGACTGGTCATGTATATATATTATCGCATTCGTGCTTTAAAAGATTTTGGTGATGTAAAAAAGGCGGTCTAGATGCTTTTATTGAAAATGAAAGAGCAATCTCTCTCATGATGGCAATTTCTGGGGTGCTGATAATGCCGTGTTGTAAAATCTAGTCGTGTTTATGAAAATACAAGGGGCTATGGCAATACTGCCATTGGTGTCTATGTCTATGGCAATACCCTTATATGTGATAAAACCTATGTGTATTTTGGTGCTCATGTTTATGACAATGCTCATCTTTTTTATAACGGTTGAGTTTATCATTATGCGCGGGTTTATGGGAATGCAAAATTATCCGGTAGTGCACGTATTCATAGCAATGCCTCGGTTTATGATCATGCGGTTGTTAGGCAAGGTTTACCGCAATGCTAGCATGGGGTATCATACTGATGGGTATAGCTCTGTTTATGGCAATGCAAGAATAAAAAGACATAGCGATTTATATTCGGTTCCCATAAATTGTGAGGTTTATGAAAGCAATAACGTTATCAAGATTGATAAACAGAATAAATGACAGACGTGGAGAGTGCTTCTTTGATGGTTATAAACGCATCATAAAAGAAAGCCGTGCCAATTGATATAACGCTGCTTTTAAATAGAGGTACTACAGATCATACAAAAGAAATCAATAATGAATGCATATATACAAAACGTATCATATTGCAAGCGCTCTATTCTATTGATTAAAACTGATCAATAGGAACGTAAATGACAGGTATAATATTTAATCACTCATTTGAATTACAGAATCTATAAACACTTTTGTATGGCTATAAAACGTATTAAGAATAACGCTCGCATTTTTGAAGTGGTCATTTGACACAAAGTACATTATCAAAATGTCTCAACGCTTGGTAGGTTCATATCAAGACAATCAAGAGAAAATGCGTATTAAGTGAATATTTGTAACAAAACCCGTTGTTTAAATTTACAAGCATTGGTTTTAAAAGCAGCTTTTCAGAAGACAATAAACAACCGCTTTTTATAAAATCTAAGGCTTTTAAACTGTTATAAAACCTAGGTTTCAAACGTTTTTATAGAGATATCATTTTGTGTCTCTAAACGTTTAAACGTTCATTTAGTGAGGTTCTCATAAGCGTATTTTTACTTTGCATTTAAACTTAACTTCTCTGCAAATAAGCCGGTCCATATTTGGGCTGGCAAAATTAATCAGCCCAAATTTGAGCTCGTTAACTTTAGAGTAGAGCAGTCTTTAATATTGTCGCTTTTAACTCAAAATTGAGTAAAACACCATGCCTTTGTAATATGATTGCAATCCTTTTGAAATTTATCTACTTATCTTTGTCTTAATAAGTATCCTCAAATTTGAGGGGACTTCATTTGGTTTCGTATTTTTAAACTGTAACTTTTAAAACGTTTTTTGCTTGTTTTCCTGCGTTATATCATTAAAAATCTTTTGATTTCTACGACATAACATTATCAATTTCATTACCTGTTGTGATGATAATATCTATATAATGTCTGCTTATTATTGACTAACTTTTTAGTAAGCGCCGCTTTAAAATCGACTTGTCTTTAAATCCTTTTATGTGCCCTTAATGAATTAAAACCTATTCTATGATAGTTTCAAATGATTATTTCTTTTAAGGTTTAGCTCAAAAAAAGAGTAAACCCCATACCATTCTTTAAACGCATACAATTTATGTTATCGATAATTTCAAACGATTACGTTTTTAATAATGCGATTTGTGTGTGATAAAAACGTATCATAAAATTTATGAACTGTTATGAATGATAGCTGCGTTCACTTCATTTGAATGTTTACATGCGTTATAACATTTGCATCATGATTTGCTTTTTATGGTCTATCCATACATGGTAATTGTTTATGAAAAATGGTTAATTAAATCACGTATAAAAGTGTAGATTTTAAATGGGATTCATATAAAATAATTGCATGCAAACTATTGACTTTATTATATTTTTTTATGAATAAGATTCCATCTCGTTTAGACGTTGCAAAAGAAATCACCAAAGACCTTATTGATAAGATTCTTCTCTTACACGGCGTTATCACTTTTGTTTGCAAAAATCTGCTTCGCTTTTGACTTTTGATATGGATACAACCTCTTTTGAGGTAGAGCAAAGAATTTTTTAATCATGGAGAGTGCAACAGTGTTCTTCAAAAATCTTGATTGGTTTGTTGAAAAAATTAAAGAGGTAGATAATTATTCAGCATGTTATCAACTACCAGATTGTGAAGTACAAATTCTTTATAATGACGCAATTATCAAAGGTTATCCGTAAGTTGATGTTGGAGTTTCGATTAGTACTGGTATTTTAGCTGCTGCCTATATGGTAATTGATCCCTATCAATTCTCAGCACTTACAAGATCTACAACTTGATTTTTATAAAAAGGGGTTGAGAGTTTGTGAAGAAGAAATATATGCGGATTGTTTGGAATTAAGCGGGATTATGTCTTGAAATAGGCGATAGAAAAAATTGATCTTCATAAATGCTTTTATTCCAGATATGGAGCACCACCTTGGCGATAGAGTGAAGTTGGAGGGCACATAAAGGTTATCAAGGTAGATGATGCAGATTATAGCTTACTTCATATTGGTGCACTAGCTTTATTGGGTGATGTTGTAACCTTACAATCTTATTACCAAATTTTCAGTACAGAGGATCATTTAGGCTTTGATGAAAATACCTAACAGATTCATTTTGAACGTGCATTGGCTTTAGTCAAAGAAGTAGTCAAATCTAAGCAACTCAGCTACGCTTTCATTGCAAAAGTAGTAAAAAATATGAACCATCTAGAAGAAAAACAAAGTTCTTAATAAGAGCTTTCCAGAGAGGTGGAGTTTCATTCTTGGAAGGAAAAAAATAGCTAAATTTATCGAAACAAAAGCTAAGGAATAGCTCCTTAAGAAATATCAAGAAGATCTAAAAAGATTATAGGAGCCAGAGTCTGGTTTAAAGATGCCATCATCAGTTGAGTGAACTCAACAATGGCGGAGTTTTATCCATTGGCGGAAATCTGATGTTTGAAAGAGGCTTTCTTGATGTGAAGGTAATATTGTAATAAATAATTATTATAAATCAATATGTTGTATATATTCATTGTTTTGAGATTAATGACCATTGACAAATAATTTTGCACCATTTTCTCTCTTCCAGCTTTTCGTCAATCATCAATGAAAATTTTTTATAATGGAAAGTTCATTGATAATATAACTTTTGTATGTCATTATTTTACGCTTAGAAAAAATATAAAAATAATGAAATGCAATTGAGTTATCAACTGCTTATTCTTTTCAATTTTTAATCATAAAAAAATCTTTTTATTCATTTTGCTTATAAAAAGAATTAGCTTTTTTCTGGTGATACAAGTGGAGAAATAAGGATTTTAGATATGTTTCGGCGTTCCATTTCAATCACTTTAAAGTGTAAACCATCAGTTTCAAAGCTTTCTCCCTCATTTGGTAAATGACCAAACTGCCAAAGCATAAAGCCTGCCAGAGTCGTATAACGATCTGCTTCATCCACAAGGTTACGCCCAAGATAACCACTTAAACGGCGGATATCAGCATATCCCTCAACAAGAAGACTGCCATTTTCAAGTTGTTCTGCGATCATGAGTTCTTCATCGTCATCAGGAAAGTCTCCTGCAATAGCTTCGAGAATATCGGTTGGTGTTGCAATTCCTTCAAAAGATCCATGCTCATCAACAATAATTGCAAGCTGAATCGAAGAATGACGTAATTGCTCCATCAATCGTAAAACACTTGTATTTTCATGAACAACGAGGGGTTCTCGCATAGCTTTTTTCCAATTAATCTTTTTCCCCTCAGCCAAATTCAAAAGAAGATCTTTTGTCAATGCAACGCCAACAAATTCATCCACTTTTTCACGCGCAAGAATTAAGCGGCTATGTTTAACCTTTTGTAATTCTTCACGCATTTCATTTTCATCAGCATTTAAATCTAACCACTCAATTTCATTACGCGGCGACATGATAGAGCGAACAGGGCGATCAGCTAAATCGAGAACACCACGAATCATCTCCTTTTCTTCTGGTCTAAACAACTCAGAAGCTGCGGCCTGTTCAGCAATAACATCTACAGTCTCAGCAAGGTGACTATCTTTGCTTCCTCCTCCTAAGAGCCTCAAAACAGCATCAGCTGTTCTACTGCGTAGATCATTCGTTTTAATCATTTTTTCACGGTTACGACGTCCAATTTGATTAAAAGCTTCGATAAGAACAGAAAAACCAATAGCAGCATACAAATACCCTTTTGGAATATGAAAACCAAATCCTTCAACAATGAGAGTAAAACCAATCATCATCAAAAAACCAAGACAAAGGATTACAATAGTGGGATGACGATTAATAAAACGCATAAGAGCACCAGATCCGCACATCATTACTCCCATAGCAGCTATGACTGCGATATACATAACTGCTGCCTGCTCTTTTGCAATCATACCTGTTGCGGTAATAATACTGTCTAGTGAAAAAACGGCATCCAGCACCACGACTTGGACGATTACTTGCCAAAAAACAGCATAACCAACGCCTGTTTTTCTTTCATGTGATACTCCTTCTAACCTTTCATGTAATTCTAGCGTTCCCTTTGCGAGCAAAAAGGCTCCACCACCGATTAAAATAAAGCTATGCCAACTAAATACAAAAGATGAAAGTGAAAGAATTACCCTATCGAGTCTCATAACCCATCCAATAACGGTAAGAAGAAAAAGCCGCATAATTAATGCTAAAGTAAGACCTATAAAGCGTGCGCGGTCACGCAAATGCAGTGGCAATTTTTCAGCTAAAATTGCAATAAAGATAAGGTTATCTATTCCTAAAACAATTTCGAGAAAAACCAGCGTGATCAAACCAAACCACGCATGGGGATCAGTGATCCATTCCATCATTCCTTACCTTTTAGAAGCTTAAAAGCGCGCGATTGACAAAAAAAAATCATAGGCTTTTATTCGTATATTGGATCATGAACATTCAATGTAAAAAACTTATATTCAAAGAAAAAAACAGCACAATATTGCTTGAATGCATGTGATTGTTGATAAAACAAAATAATGCCCCATCCCACTTACAATCACAAGAAGGTTCCTCTAATTTTCGCTCGGGCATTATGCTCGATAATCCTCTAACTATAGGTTCTGTATAACAATCAGAACATTTATTTATAAAGCTTCTTATAATGGGTTTATTTTTATATAAGATCAAGTGGTGAATATCATATTTTTAACCTTACAGACAATGAGTTTATATAACAAACAACAAAATATCTGGACATCTATCCTTAGGAGCGTTATAGAAACGCTCATTCTCGTCTTTTGAGAAGCTTATGGGTGATTAGCTCAGTCGGTAGAGCAGCTGACTCTTAATCAGCGGGTCGTGGGTTCGATCCCCTCATCACCCACCATTTTATTTTATACTGTAAATAACTTATTGATTGCGTAATTTTTTTTAAGGTATGAGTTGCTAAATAAAATTGGGCAGTAGGATTTCCCCATATCTGTTTGTTTAAAAGTGAAGATTGTTGATATAGCTTAGTCATCGGTTTTTGTACTTTTTAGGGGACTCAAAGAACTTCCAAAGGACATTTAAAGATCTTTTAATGCGTATTGTTTCTTTTTTTTTAAGTTGCAATTGGTAAGGAGAAGCTTCTTACCGACAATTGTGTTATTTAAAGGGGTATAAAAATCAACAGTTTTCACTTCTTTTAATATAAATTGATTAAAATTTTTTTGGATTTTTAGCATATTGTTTAAAGACAGAAGAAACTTTACACTTTAGTTGTGTCAGCAGCGTGGATATTTTTTGATAACTCTCCCGCTTAAACAAAAAACTTCTGTAATAATCATCAGTATTCCAAGAGGGTAAATCAAGATAAAATAAAGTAGTTATCTGGACATACAAAGTAGTTATATGGACATACAAGTAATAAAATTAGATCAGTTTAATTGTTTAAAGCTAATACCTGTTAAACGAAAGACAATAAACTTTAATGAGGCTTAAAGTTTTAAAATATTAAGCTGTGTGGTTACGCTATGCTGTCTTTCCGTTAGCTAAACCTCTAAAAATATAAATATTAAGAAAGCCACTCAGATTCATTATAATATATTGATTTATAAAGAATTGATTATTCTTTGTTTGAAAAAACTTTACTATCATAAACTTCTTTTGTTTCAATCCCTCTTATAATAAATTAATTAAAATCATTCATTTGTGCATCATAAATGGGATTAACGTGTGGATAAAGACTATTGAAGAAAGGCATAAAAATAATTCTTATTAATGTTCTTAAGTGCTAAAAGTTATCATAACATTGGAAAAATAGTATAATGGCGCAGGCTTGCTCTTTTATTAAGTATAAAGATGTTGGTGCAACAATAGCTTTACTATTATACCATTTACGGGTATTGTTGTGTAATGGAGAAGAGCGTTGAGAGAGGTTTCTTAAAAAAGATATGTAAATTGATAACACGATGGTGTTTTGTTCTTTTATAGGTACATAAAAAAGAAGTCATTGATAGCCTTTTATTTATTCAGGTGGTGTTTTGGGGGCTCTTTTCCAATATTGTTGCGCCTCAAAAATGACGACCACAAATAATGAAAGGATGAGGGGTATAATCAAATAAAACATTCTAAAGACAATAAGTGCTGCAATAACATTGGTTGGATTTATATTGGGCATGCCTGTTATGAAGAGAGCTTCAAGAACTCCTACTCCTCCTGCTGGAGCATTAGAGAGAAGAGTTATCGTAAAAGATGCTAGGAAAACACCAAGAACAGAGATAAAATGAATATCTGCGTTATGTGGGAGAACAGCATATATAATTCCTGCTGCTCCTAAAAGCTCTAGAGGGCTAATGAGAAGCTGTTGAATAACAATTTTCAGTCGTGGATAGGAAAGTTGAATTTTCTTCCCCAAGCGTAAGGGTTTTAACTGAAGCCAGCTGCCAAACGTATAAAGTGCTATACAGCTGAGTAAAATTGCTCCAGCCGTTGTTCCGAGCCATTCAGGAAGTTCTTTATGAATGAGGGTGATAATTTCGGGTTGCAGCACCAAAACGATTCCCAAAAGTAAGATTGTGCCGATTACAAAAGTAAAAGAGCAAAAACCTACTAATATTGCGATTTCTGTTCCGTTTAATCCTTTCATTTTATAGGCGCGATAGCGTACAACGGCACCAGAAAAAACTGAAGCACCGATATTGTGTGAAAGAGCGTAGGTTGTAAATGAACATATAGCGATAAAAATCCAAGAAATTTTATGGCCTAGATGTTGCAAGGCAATTCGATCATATCCAGCAAGAGCAGCATAAGCTAGGAGAGAACATAAACAGGCTAATAACCAGTGCTGTGCATTTAAATTGCTCAAGCGCTCCAATACATCCCCAAATGAAATGGCAGAGAGCTTCATGTAAAGAATTCGAATAGATACCAGCATTGCTAAGATACCAATCAATGGCCATATAAATTGCTTTATTTTCACGATTCTGTATCCATTTTATGTTTTCTGTAAATTTTCATGATTGAGCATATTCCTTACAGATCTTCGTTCTGTTATATACTCTATAATGCCATTGGCAATTTCTTCATCATCTGTTACTACAACATCAGCACCTAAATCAATGAGATATGTTGTTTCTGTGTCGGATAATGCATGTGTGATTATCTGGATATCTTTCTTCATATCACGGATATTCACGATACATTCTCCTACTTCAATGGTACTTCGCATTGTAATAACAACTTTATGTGCATTATTTATATTTGCTGCGTTCATTATTTCTTGTTGAATGATATTGCCGCAAATAGCCTCAAAGCCATCTGCAATCGCTTTATCAGAGAGGCGTTTTGATTCTTCTACGATCACTATAGGTTCACCTCTATTTATTAAAGATAATGCAACACACTTACCGATACGACCATAGCCAATAATTACGATATGGTTGTTTTTTAAGGTCATCGGTAAAAAATCTTGGTCAGGATCTTGTGGATCAATATCAATAATTGTTTGGGTATTTTGTGAAGATGCAGAATTTTTTTCTAGACGTTTTTTAATTTTATTACAGGCAATGAAAACAAGAGGATTGAGCAAAATAGAAAAAATTGCTCCTCCAAGAATTAAATCATGAGCGTCATTGTTTAAAAGTCCTAAGCTTAAACTTAAACCAGCAAGGATAAAGGAAAATTCTCCGATTTGGGCAAGGCTTGCAGAAATAGTCAAAGCTGTTGCATTAGAATAGCGAAAAGCTTTAACGATGAAAAAGGCAACAGCAGATTTTCCGATTACGATAATGAATAAGGTTGCTAAGAGAGGGAAAAAATGAGTTAAGAGTTTCTCGGGGTCAAATAACATGCCTACAGAAACAAAAAAGAGAACAGAAAAAGCATCGCGCAGTGGTAAAGATTCTTCCGCGGCACGGTGGCTTAATTCTGATTCGCTCATGACCATACCAGCAAAAAAAGCACCAAGAGAAAGAGAAACTCCAAATAAATGAGCGGCTCCGAAAGCTACTCCTAATGCAATAGCAAAGACGCTAAGACGAAATAATTCACGTGATCCCGATTGTGCGCTCATTTTTAAAAGCCATGGGATAACGCGTCGCCCAATGACGAGCATAAGTGCAATAAATACAATTACTTTTAGGATGGTGAGACCAAAAATACCCCAAATACTTAAATCCAACCATTGAACAAGAGGATCCAACGCTTCTTTTTTGGTATTGCTGAGGGCACTTGCCAAGGAAGGGATGAGGACAAGTATAAGGACCATTGCTAAATCCTCAATAATCAACCATCCAACGGCAATGCGTCCTTTTTCTGTTTCAATAAGATGACGCTCTTGCAAAGCACGTAGCAGGATAACGGTACTTGCTATGGATAAAGCAAGACCGAAGATCAAACTACCACTAAAGCCCCATCCCATAATCAGACCAAGGCACAAACCTAGAAAAGTAGAAAATGCCATTTGTGCAATAGCAGCGGGGACAGCAATAGCTTTGACAGATAAAAGGTCTTTTAATGAAAAGTGGAGCCCAACACCAAACATCAGCAAAATAATACCAATTTCAGCAAGTTGATTAATGATGACGGAATCTATTTTAAATCCGCCTGTATTGGGTCCCACAATAACACCAGCTAACAAATAGCCTACAAGTGGTGAAATACGTAAACGGCTAGCAATCATTCCCAAGAGAAATGCTAGACATAAGCCTGCAACAATAGTTGTGATAAGTGGTGTGTCGTGGAGCATGGATTATTTACTATTCTTGATCAAAAAGCGAATGAATGAAAACGACTATATTTCTATGAGAAGAGAGGCGAGATGTACCATACGCATTAAAGGGCATTTTTATTTCACTTTGATATTTGCACGATTATTTCGCTCACGCCACCAATTTCCTAGCAGGAGTAAAATAGGAGCAGCAATAAAGATAGAGGATGATGTTGCAATAATAATCCCAAAGACCATGGGTAATGCAAAATTATGAACAGCGCTTCCACCCCATATCGCCATGGGGAGCATCGCAAGAATTGTTGTGGCTGATGTAAAAAAACAACGTACAAGAACCTGATTAATGGACAGATCAATCAGTTCGCGCAACGGCATTTTTTTATAAAGACGCATATTTTCGCGCATCCTATCATAGACGACAACTTTATCATTTATAGAATATCCAACAATTGTTAAGAGTGCGGCGATAGCCGTTAAATTAAAATCAAATTGAAATAAAGCAAAAAAGCCAATCATTTTTGTGGTGTCTAGAATGAGAGTGATAATTGCTCCAATGGCAAAGAACCACTCGAAGCGTAACCATATATAGAGAGACATGGCAATAGCCGCAAGAATAACAGCAGTAAAAGCAGCTGTGGCAAGCTCACCTGAAATTTTGGGACCAACAACTTCTATTTGATCGAATGTGGTATCGGGATAGATATTTTGTACAGCTATTTTGACCTTATCAATGGCGGTGGTTTGTTGTGCTTCGCCACCGCTTTGTTTCTGCATGCGAATTAATACGGTATTTTCGTTATCAATATTTTGCAAGGTAACTTCACCAATATTAAGAGTAGAAAGCTTGGAACGCAGAGTTGCTAGATCTGCTGGTCCTTTCGTGGTAATACTCATTTGGCTTCCGCCAATGAAATCAATACCAAAATTCAATCCAGGCTTAAAAAAGAGAAAAACTGAAGCCATTGATAAAACAATTGAGACACCAATACCAATGAAACGTGCTTTCATAAAGTGGAAAGTTGTGTTTTGTGGCATGATGTTGAAAGCAGAGTGAATATGCAATTTTTTAATTTTCCATTTACGAACGATCCAAATCATGATGATGCGTACAATGGTGATATTTGTAAACATGGAGATGATAATACCAAGCAACATTGTTACGGCAAAACCACGAACGGGACCGGTCCCGAACCAAAATAGTAAGACGGTCGCTATAATTGCTGTAACATTTGCATCAACAATGGTTGCAAAAGCGTGTTTAAATCCACGATCTAGGGCTGCAAAAGCACCCACACCTTTTCGACTTTCTTCACGGATACGTTCATTGATAAGGATATTAGCATCAACGGCAATACCGATACCTAAAATAATACCAGCAATACCAGGCAGCGTAAGCGTAGCTCCCAAAAGACTCAGTGCAGCAAATGTTAAAATTGTATGCAGAGCTAGCGCTATATTGGCAATTAATCCCCAAATACGATAGAGAAGAAAAATAAAAATTGCAACAAGAATAAAGCCAATTATGCCGGTGTAAAGTCCCATTTGGATGGCATCAGCACCAAGATTTGGACCTACAGTTCTCTCTTCAATGACCGTGAGTGGTGCGGGGAGGGAACCAGCACGAAGCAGAGCAGCCAGAGTTGAGGCTTCTTTGGGGTCAAAGTTTCCTGTAATTTGACCTTGTCCATTGGGAATGACACTATTAATGGTCGGAGCGGTTAAAACCTTATTATCCAGAACAATGGCAAAAGGACGGTTAATATTTTGTCGTGTTATATCAGCAAATATTTTTGCGCCAGCGGAATCTAGCGTAAATGAAATAATGGAACGTCCTGGTATTTGGGGGTCAAAACCTGCACGGGCATCTTTCAGGACATTTCCATCTAAAGCAATTTGATCATAAATTGCATAATGTTGTGTTGCATCAGTGTATCCAGGGAGAATAGAAACACCTATAGGGGGATTATTGGGGTCCACATTAGAAGGAACAAGATGAAAACTCATCTTAGCGGTTGTTCCTAAAAGATCACGCAGTTGTTTTGGATCTTGTAGTCCAGGCAATTGGACCATAATACGATCATTTCCAACCTTTTGGATGGCTGGTTCTGAAACACCAACTTGATCTATACGACGACGGATGATTTCTAAGCTTTGTTCAATAGCATTGCTGACACGGTCTTTTATACCAGCTTCTGTTAATGTGACGCGGAGAGTTTCATTTTGAGCACTGATCGTGATGTTATGTTCTGTTGTGCCAAAGCTACTGTGTATGGGGGTTATTAATGTTTTCAAAGCAGAGAGTGCTTTTTCAGTTTGCGATGGGTCAGAAATAAGGGCAATAACGCTATCTTCAACGATACGCACACTTGAGGTGCGGATTTGTTTTTCACGCAATACATTGCGCACATTGCTTAAAACTATATGTAACTGATCGCGTTTTAACGTTTTGCTATCAACCTCGAGCAGGAGAGAAGAGCCTCCTTGAAGGTCAAGACCAAGTGCTACACGGGTGTCGGGTAAGAATTTCGAGTTTTTAACTTGTTCGTGTGAAAATAAATTGGGTAAGGCAACATAAATGCTGCTTAAAAGAATAAAACAATAAAGGGTAGTTAACCAACCAGGTGTACGCATGATATATTCCGTAAATAGGCAATCTAACAGTTATTCAAAGTTAAAAGCACAAGTAAAATAAGATGATCGTTTTTATATTCAAGGAAGAGAATTAAGTGTGTTCATTGGGAGGAGCGCGTTTATTTGAGAAATATTGTGTTTTAACGTTACGAAATCGTGTGTCAACAGCTGGAATCCTTATTAAAAAGAAATCCAATGTTAGGATTTTTTGAAAGGTCCTCATAAAAATAGATTCTGTATGGAGTGTTACAAGTTTTTTGTTTTCAGTTGTGGTAACATTCACATGATCACACTTATGATGTAAATCAAATCTATTCGTTTTAATGACGTTATTGGTGTGTGATTGTTTGATTAAATAAGCACGCGTTTCTAGGTTGCTGGTCAAGAATACACCTAAACTGGATAGAAAAATCCAGGTTGTCAAAGGAAGAAAATCTTCTTTTTTGCAATAAAGGTGCAAAAAAAACATGCTAGAGTGCCTTCTTTAATCTTATTGAGTTCAGCTTATTTATCATTCTTTTATCTTATTATCAGTATTATAGGATAAGGGAAAGCTTTTATAAGATTATTCTATAAAAGTTGAAAATATCTACTTTATACCATATTTAAAAGAGAGAAATAAAATCCCTTTTGTGCTCATAAGGTAGATATGTATTCATTTTGTAGAAAAAACATCCACATACTTTTCCTTCTTTTGGGGATTATCTTTGTATTTAATTCTGGTGCATGGGGTAATAGGGGGGCACAAAATACAATTGTCGAACAAACGATAGCTTCTTATTCAGTTGATGAAATTATTCAGCAACAACAGTTGATTATTGAGACTCTTGAAGAAAATACTGAAACTTTAAAAAGAGATTTTGACAGAAAGCCAGAAGATGAGCGTGCTTTAGAAGAATTACGGTTACGTGCACAAGATATCAGTGAACGTGCTATTGAGGCAGCATTTGTTTTGCGTCCTCCTCTTAATGAGATTAATACACTTCTTGATCAATTAATGGAGCTCCATCGTGACGTGAAAAAACTGAAAAGCTCAGTGAAGGAATATTCCTACTTGATAGAGCAAAAAGCTAAAATTAACAGTATCATGCTTCGTTTTGAAGCAATTTTCTTAGCGGCAAATAGAATAGCTGAACTTTCTATTTCTCAATCTCGGGAGCTTTTTAAACGCACGCTTACGTATAGGCTTGAGTTTTCGATTCCGATGGTTAAACATCTCGCCCAAAAAACAAAAGAGGCTTCATCAGATTTTCTTGTGTTGTTAAATTCTTGGTGGAATTTTATATTTTACTTCAAGTTTTTACAACTATTTCTTTGCTTTTTAATTCCACTTTTTATTACTTTGGGACTTTCGTATTTTTCTCAAAAAGTTCTTGTTCATGTGTATTGCCACTTTATGAAGTCTAATGAGGAAATATCTTATTTACAACGCTTATTGATCGCCTTTATTTCAGTTCTCTTACCTTCACTTGTATGTATTCTTTGCGTTTATCTTGTGTTGTTTTTGTTTCGTAGTTTTAACTTAGATCCAGGTAAACTTACAACAGTTTTTGATATGATAGGTTGTCAAATTATTTTATTATTTTTAATCAATCGATTAGCTGTTGTTCTTCTATCATCGAATAGGCCCCATGTGCGTCTTCTCAGTATTGCACCATCGTCTGCTTATCAATTAGTGATTTTACTCACGTCTTTAGGGGGTATTTTGGCATTTGACGCTGTTCTTGATAGTATTTATCAAATCATTTCAGCGCCTCTATCTTTGACAATTGCTAAAAGTTTTATTGCTGTTTTTCTTGTAGCGATATTGCTATTTATAATATCATTTGTACCTTTGCGGTTTAGACGTAGGCGTGTTCAAGAAGAAAAAAAAGAGCCATACTTTTGGCCATTTTATATACGCATTCCTCTTATTGGCTTGGGGTTACTGCTCTTTGTATTGAATTTTTTAGGTTATGTTGGATTTGCGCGTTTTATTACGCAGCAAATTATGATTGATGGAGCATTTTTAGTTCTCATGTATTTAGGAATACAAAGCGCTCAAGCACTTGGAACTAAAGACCAATTTATGAAAACAACGGTTGGTCATCTTTTGATGCAGAGGTTTCATTTAGAAGAAAAAACGATGAATCAATTGGGAGTTTTTATGAGCGTTTTTCTCAATTTATTTGTTGTTATATTTTGTGCAATGCCAATTGCTGTACAGTTTGGATTTTCCTATTCTGATTTAAAAGCAGTTTTGTGGCAATCGGTGACCGGTTTTCAGATTGGAAATATTAGTCTTTCTTTGATTTCTCTTGTAACAGGAATTATTTCTTTTTGTGTTTGCTGGTTTCTTATTCGCCGATTTATTGGTTGGTTAGATAATGTGGTGTTGGTTCATGGAGAGTTCGATTCTGGTATACGTAATTCTATCAAAACAGTGATAAGTTATGGAGGCGTTGTTGTATCTGCTTTGACCGGATTATCAATGGCAGGTTTGGATCTTAGAAATTTCGCTCTTATTGCTGGAGGACTTTCACTTGGTATAGGTTTTGGTTTACAGAATATTGTCCAAAACTTTGTCTCTGGACTTATTATTTTAGTTGGAAGACCATTTAAAATAGGAGACTATATAGAATCTGGATCAGTAGGGGGGGTTGTTAAGCGTATTAGTGTGCGTGCAACGGAACTTGAGACCATTCAGCGTAAGACGATTATTATTCCCAATTCAAGCCTTATTAATAACAACGTTAGTAATTGGACACGACGTAATAAAGTAGGACGAATTGATATACCAGTTACTGTATCATCTAAGGTTGCTCCAGAGCATGTTGCTGAAATTTTGTTAGAGATTGCTTCTGCGACAGAAGGCGTTTTAAAAAATCCTATCCCACAGGTAAGTTTTACAGCATTTGATCGTAAGAGTTTTTCCTTTAATTTGGCTATTTATGTGCCTAATATTACCTTATCTTCTCATGTAACCAATGCTCTTCGATTTAGCCTATATAAGCGTTTTGCTGAGGAAGGAATCTTAGAATGCTAAAATATACTTATATTTTGATTACAGTTATTCTATTAAGTATTTTTACCATAACAGCTTTTGCTGCAACAGTGAAGAATAATGATTTAAAGATACAATCTCTTATTGTTGTTGAAGGAAGTATACCTTCAAAAATTTCTTTAAATACTCATCAAAAAATTACAATTTGTATGAAGGGATGTTTTATAACTTTTCCTAATAAAGACCGTTTTGCAATAAAGGCAGATGATATTATAGAAATCAGTAGGGGAAGAGCAATTTTTAAATAAAATGATTGAGAATTTTTGTTTGGGGACAAGATTTAGAAGGATAATGATATTGTCGTATTAATAATCTCATCCTTTAGAAAATGGTAAAAAAAAGTATAATTTTAGTATAAAATGGATGTTTTTTTATACTATGTAGAATCTACAGTATGCATTTTGGATGTAAGAATATTGAGGTATTTATAATATTGTTAATGAACATCGATTCTCTAAAAATAATTACATCATTTTTAGATTTTTTTCATTAAAAAGGCATAAAATATACTATTTTGTGATTTTTTTTGCGGTATTTTTGATACAAAATGTTTTATATTTCATCCTTTTAAAAATATAATAGGTATTTTTATTAAATATTTATTATTTAAAGTATTCATTATTCTAATATTTTAAAATTTATTTGATAATATTAAATTTTGGTGTAATGATATATTATTATAGTGATAAATTTAAATGTAAATATAAAGGAGTAAATGCAATTTTACAGCATAAGATTTTATAAAACTTTGTTTTTCTAAATGTGATTTTTGATTATATTTAAATTTAGCAATGGGGTATAATTTTATGAATACAAAATTTATAACAGCATCTGTTTTTTCTTTGATTTCACCTTCTATAGTACAGGCTGCAGATGTGGTGGCTCACGAAGAGCCATTACATGTTGCCTCAGAAGTTGTTGCTTCTTCACCTTTTTCTTGGGCAGGTTTTTATTTCGGGGGGCAAGTTGGTGGCTTTTCAAGTAAGACTTCTGCAATAACGCGTGATGTTGATATTCCTCTCTATCCCGATGAGGAGAGTAAAAGTAAACCATGGGTGCCTGTCGAGAAGCAGTATATGCCTGAGCTTTCTGGATTTATAGGTGGTTTTTATGCGGGTGTTAATTTTGATCTCGGTAATAATTTTATTGTGGGGATTGATACGGATATGCTTTTAACGGAAAAAAAGGATACAAAAACAAGATTTCAGGCTGATGAAACGAGTGCAGGTGGTCCTAACACTGGTGGATCGGGCACTGAAGGATCGGGCACTGAAGGATCGGGTACTGATACTGAGGAATTAGGTACAGAAGGAAAAAGTCGAAAAAAGGCAAAACTTGTCAGAAGACAGGGTAGAGACTTTTCTCGCTCTTCTGCAGAGGATAAAGAAGAGAAAGACAGTTTAACGTTTAATCATACGTTAAAACAAAAATGGACAGGTGCTACACGGGTGCGTGTTGGGTTTTCTGCGGGGCATGTGATGCCTTATATTGCTGGTGGTGTTGCTTATGGACAGTTTCAAGATATTTTGTCGACAGTAATTACGGGAGGTGAGCCATTTAATAGGACATCGGATGTAATAAAAACGATGATTGGTTATACTCTCGGTGGTGGTGTTGATTTTGCAATGACAGATCATCTTGTTGTGCGTGCGGAATATCGTTACTCAGATTTTGGTAAAAGGAAATTTAAAGACGAGATTGAAGTTAAGTATAAGACGAATGATTTTCGCGCAGGAATAGCTTACAAATTCTAATTTTGTAGGATAAAGGAGCTTAAATTTAAGAGGTCCTATTTCTTCGATAGGGCCTTTATTTTTTAATTTTATGCATTGTAAACACTATTTTATGGTGAAAAAAGGGGGGCTTTGACTTTGAGTGAGAATGAGGAGGTAAGGAAGAGTTACTCAGATTCTTAATTGTTAAGAATAAAAAATTTTTAGTTCACGAGGTGTGGTTGAAACATTTGTTGGCAAAGAAGGATTGCTTCGTCTTTCATATTATTACAGTTATCACTTTATAATACCGTTATAGAGTTGCAAACAGTAAACTTAAAGAGAGTTTTTACTATCTAAGTAATGAGAAAATAAAGAAAATTCACATAGAGTGGTGCGGACGGCGTGCACCTATTTTTTCTTTATTTAGAATTCTCTACGCTATCACCTGATTGCGCGTTTTACTTTTTTCTATATTTATAACTAACTGTTTTTATTTGATTTTATTTATAAAATTGCCTTTTGTATATAATCTTGCTATCAAATGAAATCGCTCCAAGTGCGATTCAAAAGGTGGTTCAGAAGGTGGTTTTTAAAAGGTGGTTCAGAAGGTGGTTAGCAGAACGAGAACACGTGATAGACTGTCTGTCTTATCTGTAAAAAATCTATCTAAAGGAAAATATGCTGATGGAGCTGGGCTATGGCTTATCAAAACAGCCCAAAATCAAGGGCGTTGGATTTTTCGATTTGATTTCAATAAAAAACGTCGTGAAATGGGATTAGGCTCTTGTAGCGTTGTATCTTTGAAAGAAGCGAGGCTTAAAGCTACAGCTTGCCGTGACCTTTTGCACCAAGGTATTGACCCGATTCGTAAAAGGAAAAATGAAAAATTACGGCAGGCAGTTGATAGTATTTCTTTACAAAAAATAGTTTTAAGTGCTTTTGAAGCCAAAAAAAGCGAATTGAAAAATGAAGGTAAAGCAGCAAGGTGGTTAGCACCTCTTACATTGCATGTTTTTCCTAAACTTGGGGATATAGCAATTACTGAATTAACGCAATTTGATATAAAAGAGTGTTTGTTGCCTATTTGGAAAACAAAAAATGAAACAGCGAGCAAGGCTTTATCACGTTTGAATATTGCTATAAAACATGCCGCAGCACGTGGTATAGATGTGGACATGCAATTGGTACCAAAAGCAAAAGCTTTATTGGGAAAATTTATTCAAAATGTTCAAAATATTCCTGCTATGCCATGGCAGGAAGTTCCGGCATTTTATCAAAGCTTGGATGATAAGATTCTTTCAAATTTAGCACTGAAGTTGCTTATTTTGACTGGAGTACGGTCGTATCCATTGCGCTATTTGCGTCTTGAACAAATAGATAAAGATATATGGACGATACCAAAAGAAAATATGAAGGGCATTGTAGGAAAGGTTTCAGATTTTCGCGTGCCATTGAGTGATGAAGCTTTAAAAGTGATTGAAAAATCTCTCCCCTTTGAAAAAAATGGTTTTTTATTTGCTGGGAGTTCTGGAAAGCCTATATCTGATGTAACACTTTCTAAATTCATGAAAGACAAAGGTTTTGATTATAGACCCCATGGTTTCAGATCTAGTCTTCGTGACTGGATAGCAGAAACAACGTCAACACCATTTGAGATTGCTGAAACTGTTCTTGCGCATTCCGTTGGGAGTTCAGTGACAAAAGCTTATATGCGGACAGATTTTTTAGAACAACGACATACCCTTATGGAACAGTGGGCTGCATTTATAACAGGAGCGACCTAAGGGGATCAAATTGTTAATGTTTTGAAAACCACTGTTTGAGATGTGTAAAACGACATTATTTCTTGCATCTGCGAGACGCGCGAAATTGATAATTCATTTGCTAAACAGTTTCGCACATCTCAGAATGTATTTAGAGTCGGATATTTGGTTTTTGTGTAAAAATATTTACCAATGCATCTATAAGACGTGAAAAATCAAGCGCTAGCAAGAGTATAATGAGTACAATCCATCTCGTATAACGTGACATCACTTTTATACTTTTGTAGGTCATGATAATTTCTTGAAGGATTTCTTTTTCTCCTTCTGTAAGCTCTGTATCGTCTTTTGTTTTTTTCTTAGCCATGTTTCCACCCACACACACGTTCGCCCTGCTTGTTATGCTTTAAGATATCTCTTGCTAAATTGGAACTGATGACGTTAACATCTTGCCTCTCTAAATAAATTGGCAACCAACCAACACAAGAGACATACTTATTTGTCCCGCAACCAACGAGAGAGAGCAGTACGCACATCAGTATCACTTTTCTGATTAACTTCATTTTCCACCTCCAGCCGTGTTGTTGCTGCTTTTAAGGTTTTTTCTGTTTGCTTTTGCTGTTCTGCCTTTTTTCCAAGGGTAAAAGCTTTTGCCAAAGCCATAAAAAAAGCGGCTAGAGCCGCGCCTATTAACAGTAGATTTCTTTTCATCCATAAGATCATAAACGGTGTTCCTGAAAACGTTTAGCAACAAAGAAAATGCCAGCACATGCGGCTAAAACCATAATGGTAGCAAATGCCCATTGCACTGGACCATTGCCTGCTAATAAGCCTCCAAGCCCTGAAAAAGAACCAATAACTGGTGCAAGAGCTTCAGCTTTAAAAAGTCCCGTTGGTGCTTGCGTTTCTACGGTTTGGTAGTTAGAGGAAACAAAAGCACCTTTCGCCCATAAGCCTGCTTCTGCTGCACGCCGGTGTGCGAGACCTTCAAGACGCTTTCCGCCTGCTTTGGTCCATTTCTGTAGCTCTGCAGGGACAGCTTCATATTCACCTTGATTGAGCTTTTTTAACAGTGTCGAGTTACAAAAGGCTGTTGTTCCTACATTATAGCAAAAGGAGACTAAAGCCGCGAATTGTTCATCGGTTAAAGCAACTTGAACGGCTTGTTCAACGGCATTTTCAAATTGTCTTAAGTCTTGGCAAAGAAGTTCTTCTGCTTGTTTTTCGGTGATTGCCATACCTTTATGAACAAAAGGTTTTCCAGCATTGTTTGTATGTCCATAACCAATGGTCCACACTCCAATGGCATCTTTATAGGCATTGAGACGTAAACCTTCCCATTGTTTAATCAGTGCTAACCCTTCTGGTGATATTGTTCTCATGTATTGCTCCTATAAAAAAGCCCCACAAAAGGTGGGGCAGATTGATAGATTAAAATTGTAATTATTGCGTTTTATTAAAAGTAGTGTTTCATGTAACTTTTTTCTGTGTTATACGTTACATGAAACATAATGGAGATTTTGTTATGGCTACAATGCACGTTAATGAACGCGTTCAAAAACATCGCAACGCACAAAGAAAAGCAGGTTTGCGTTTAATGCAAATTTGGGTACCAGATACGCGTCAACCGAACTTTGCAGAAGAGTGCCGACGCCAATGTCGCTTAGTCGCAAAAATGGATAAAACAGATACATCTATGCAGTTGTTGATGGATCAATCTTTAATGGATGTTGATGGCTGGACAGAATGATGCGTGGATCTCTCGTCACAATAGCTATGCAAGGCGATTTTGGTAAACCAAGACCTGCGTTAATCATTCAAGCTAATCAATTCAATGAACATACAAGTGTAACAGTTTTACCCATTACTAGCACACTTGTTGATGCGCCATTACTCCGCATTACGATTCAGCCAAACGCTAAAAATGGTTTGCAAAAACCTTCGCAAGTCATGATTGATAAGATTATGACGGTAAGATGTGAAAAAGTTAGTCCAGCTTTCGGCTCCATTCATGCAGATAAAATGGTAGAAATTGAACGCTGTTTAGCTGTATTTTTAGGAATAGTAAAATAAAAATAGTATTTCTTTTTATCATCATAAAATAGCTTTGTTTATCTATCTTCCTCATCCATATGGATGACGCCTTCGCCTTCGTCGCATGCGTTTGGTGGTGCGTTTGGATCAAGGGTATC
>NZ_JBHIMJ010000077.1:0-6050 GCF_042194035.1 Bartonella sp. OC16QHHD
CGTAAAAACATCCCTCGAAAATCGGGAACATTAAATGTCGTGGCGCCATCACCCTCTCCCCAAACCGTGCCTATCGTCTCAAATAAATCACGATAATCACGACGTAAATAAGCCTTCCCATCGCAAATTAACCAATCCTTTGGAATCCCACGCATTCCAAACGTTCCTATAAAACCCGTGGGATAAAGACTGCTTTCTTCTTCTAAAGGGATAGAGGTAGGATTAACAAGATGCCAATGATCTTCATTATAAAACAATGTATAAATGCACCCCTGTTGGATTTCCCCTCCCGATAATGCACTGATGCCTAATTCTGTTGCTTTATAAACCGGCTTGCCATCTAAAGCATTTAAGACAATCGTGGTCGCTCCAACATTCCTGCCCGTCGCCATAAAGCGCAAAACGATACCATTCTTATACTCTAAAAACTGTGAAGTGCTTGCAAGTCTTATCACACTCGTTTGTTGGACATGATCATTTGTCACAATGCCTTCAAGCTCTCCACCCGTGTCTGACAAGTATTCCTTTACGCGCTGCATCATCACACGGGCGCTCGTATTCACACTGCTAGGATACTGTCCTTCGGACCAATCAATCAAATTATCAGAACGCGTATTATCCGCCGCTCTAAGCGACCAATCATAAATCGTTGACATTTCTCGTGAATCCTAGCTTCGGTAAAATGGTCCGTAAAATGCCCGCATGAATTGCGTCATCAAAGGATTATCATCATCATCACTCTCTTCTTCTTCCGAAGCCTCTTCTTGTGATGCTAATAATGCCCTTAAAACCTCTAACAAGTTGTCTCTATTTCTAATGCCACCATGCGCTGTAGGACTTGCTCTATGAGGCTGCCCACCATACATCTGTAATACACGGTTGACAAAATCACTTGCACGCATAGCGTTGTTTCCACCATTCAAGCCAACCGCATTGCTCCCAACAATTTGCGCCGCATTGGCATGGGGATTTTGAAGAAGCCGCGCGGCTCCTCCTGCACCTTGTTGATGTGCTAAATACAATTCCGCTTCACTAGGCGCTCTTCCCAAAAGGCGGCTTAAATGATTGCGATTATCAAGCGTCAACCGCCCCATGGCATCTGCCGCTTGCATGGGATCAAAACGATCCTGCAAACCATATTGTTTGGCGGTGCTGTCTATAAATTGATACAACCCACCCGCAGAAGAACGGGGATTCCTTGCATTCGGATTGCCTCCACTTTCTACTTGCGCAACACGGTACAAATAACTCTCTGGCAAACCATAACGCACTGCTGCTTGACGGATCGCTTGATTAACAGAAGGACTAGAACGGGTCATAGCCTAATCTCCTCCCTTACTCAAATGCACTCAATAAATTCAACTCCTCCGTTGAGGCTTTTCCCCCACCTCCAAACAAAGCAGCAGAAAGCTTTTTGAACCATTCTTTTGTCGCATATCCCTTATGATGCGCGTTTACCATGCGTTGAATGAGAGCTACAATTTGATCATTCTTAATCTGTGTCCCCCCTGTTAACAATTTGACAACATCCTTTTCAATCCGTTGACGCTCTCTAAACGCCGCCTCTTTGAAAGGAATCCAAGCTGCCTTCCCAGCAGCTTTTGCTAATTGTACAGCTGCATCACGTTTACCCGTTGGCATACTGACATTATGCGTAAAAGATATCTTTTCATCCGCTACACGACCTGGTATTCTGTTATAAAAATCTGCATAATTAGCTTCTTTATTGACAACATTCTTAACAGCAGAAGCTTTATCGGCTCCATAAATCTTTGCAAATCGTTCATACAGATCATTCGTACCAAAAATCTCCTTTGCCTTGGATACTTCATCTTTTGTTTGCCCCATACCTTGTAAAAGTTCTGCCCTTGAGCCCTTTTTAAAGTATTCTTGTTCTCCCTCTGATAATTCATCAAAGATTTTACTGAACTCATCCTTATTAACCGACTTGCTAAGGATTTTAGAACCTTTACCCATAGCATCTACATGTGAACTATATTGATGATACAATGCCCGCCCTTTCTTATATTCAGACGATATATCATCCATAATCTCTAATAACTTTTTGTCGATATCTACTAAGCTACGAACTTTGCTATTGTTTCCTTGCCTCTTTTCTGCCCGTATCATAAAATCAATAGCCTCCTTAGTTTTATGGAGAATACCCATGTTGGGTTTCTCTTTAAGAAGGCTAAATTTTTCAGAAGAAAACGGACTGGCTTTATTGCCATCACTAATGAATCCCCTTAGCCCTTTATTATAAGCTTGTTTAAAGTATGGACGCTCCATTAATTCATTAAGTGCCCCATAATATTTCTCTCCTATTGGTATCTTTTTAGCTATTTCATAAAGAGTATGGGATGCTTCTTTCCTACTCGCGATAAGATCACCTTTTAAACCTGTGACATTTTGACGAGGAACAAAGTGTTCATCAGCAGCTTGATGAATACGCTCCCCTCCTCCCAGCGCTCTCTGCCCAGCTCTTTTAGTCAAATCAAGATAAGCTCCTTGATTTCTTTTCGCGATATCAAAAACAAGGTCTTGTAAAAAAGGACTATGATCAGCTACGTAATCGGTAGAAACTGCTTTTTTAAAAGATTCTCCTAGCTCTTCAGAAGCTTCATTGCCTAAATGTTTACTGATTGCTCTTAACGTGTCTGTTGCAACACCTTCCTTATGAGAAGGAGAAAAAAGTCTTCGTATTCCGCTTACCGGATAACCAGCTAAATGAGCTAAAGCACTTCCAGCCAATGCCCCACCCGCTCCTAAACCTGCACCAGATAACGTACTTGTAAGTGTATTACCAAGTCCTTCACCTTCTCCCGCTCCATGTAATGCACCAGATGCCGCCCCTACTTTAAGCAAATGCGGCAATGTTGTTTTGTTCGTGATGCCTAAAAATGGACTTGCAAATCGACTTGGGGGTAACTGACCTGCTTTCAAAAAGGCTTGACCTAATTTTGATCCCGCCACATTCCTTGCAAGTGTAGGCGCTACAAAGCGTGCTCCTGAGGCTAACAATCCTCCCCCTAAAGTCGCAAGGGAAGGAATTGCCGACCCTAAAGCATTTCCAGCAAAAGAAGTCCAATAATGTTGATCACTCATCCTACGATAATAATCACGTATTCTATTAGCTTCTTTCTCATATTTTTCTATGGTTTTCTTATCTCCAGTCCAATAGTTGTAAAGCCCCTTCGCAAAAGCCTTTATTGCCAACTCATCATCAGAATCACGTCCTGCCGCTGTAATCCCCGCAATCTCATCATCTAAATTAAAACTCAAACCATGCTTTAAAGAGTTCCAAAAAGCTTCACTTTGCGTGATTTCGGGATGTTGGGGTGAAGTTGTTTCTTCAAAGTTGGAGGCATCATTGAGAACATCAAAGCGATAGCGTGTTCCATCTTCTAAGGTCACATATCTAGATCGAGACGCATTATTTTGAGAATTATTATCAATAACATCAAAACGATAACGTGTTCCATCCTCTAATGTTACATATCTAGATCGAGACGTATTCATTACAATTTTACCTTCCTCATATGCTCACCAGTCTCAATATCTATAAATTCAGTAATATCATTTCTTTTAGCAGCTTCTTGCATACTCATCCGAGGTATATTTTCACTACCTCCTTGCGACATCGACTGATTAGCATATTGAGCAGAATACTTTAGACGCGGTCTTACTTCCATTCCATTTGACAACCTATAAATTTCCTCATCATTCAGTTTTTTAAAAAGATCAAACATATCTTTGATTTTTAAGAGCGTTTTATATAGTTCTTCTGGTTTATCGCTAATGTCCATAGTACCATAAGATGCTACTATGCGCCTGCTTTCTTCATTAGATAACGGTCCAACGCCTAATTTTCCGCCGTCACTTTGCTTTTTGATTGCTTCAATCACTCGAACAAAGACACCACCTTCAAGCGTTTTTAATTTATTTTTTAATGTTTTTGCATCAGCGCCTGGGATAATCTGAGCAAAAGCACCGACCTTACCAGCAGCCTTTTTGGGATTCTTCTCTATAATTTGAAGAGCATTGTTAACTGTATCCACAATATGATTAATTTCTTTTGCTACTACAGCAGCAGTGTTTCTCTTACCTATTTCCCACTCTTCTATGTCTCGTTTTTTCTGATTATACTCCAATTCCAGTAGAGATCCTTTAATCGGTCTCGCTTCACGTTCACCTGTCTCCGGATTGATATACCATTGATGCCCCAGAGGTAACTTAGGAGTATCACCACCTGTTAGCATCGCACTAAGCATTTGCGGATTACGTGCCATAATAGCAGCTTCTTCTTCACTATAGCCTTTGGATTTTAGATACTCGACAGTCTGGTTAACCTGCCCTCTTTGTTTATCTCCTTCATGCAAGTTCTTCAGCCCCTTGGCAAAAAGTTGCCATCCAGATGAATTTGGACTTGCTGTTATCGCCCCCATAAGAAAATCATCAATATTTTTACTAACATCAGACTGTGAAAAACGAGAAAATTTATCCCAAAAACTAAGATTTGGTTCAGGAGGCTGTTCTTGCAATGGAACTGGTTTTGTTGAAATAGGTGGAGAAGTCTCTAACTGAGGAGGAGTTTCTGATTGTGGAATCGGAGAGGGTTTATTCCCCTCATTATCTATCTCAGAAGGACGAATAGAACCTATTGGAGAAGGAGAAAAAGAGCCTATCTTATATGGATCATTCATAGAAATCGCATTAAGAAAAACTGGTAATTTATGTTTGTCCTTTCGTTGATTCGCTATTGATTGTAGTAGATCTTTTTCTAGTCTGCGTTCGTGTAGATCTTTTTCTAGTTTGGATATGAAACGTCTATCTCTCGGGTCAAAATCTATAAAAACCATTACTTTCCCTTTAACTATTTATTTTTTCTAAGATTATTCAAACTAAACGGCAGCATTTGCTGCCTTTTCCGCAGCCTTCTTTAATCCAAAAAGCACCATCATAGCATTCTGCCAAGGGTCGTTACCATGCATCTTAGATTCTGACACATTATTCGTCGTCGTGCCGTAATTCCTTGCAAAGCCATGACCGGCGTTCATAAGCATATTCAACCTATTCCAGCCGCTATTGTCTTGTTCCAGCCAACGTTCACGATTGGCATCAACAAGGCGTTGATTGTAGTCATTAAGAACAGATGACCCCTGCAACATATTCGAATATGCGTTATTATAAGAGGGGAATAAGTTGCCTATCATGCCTAAGCGGTTCTCATTCAGTTGATCAATCATCGAATTGGCTTGCATCATATGCTGTAAATCTCTATCACGCTGGCGATACTTGATACGAGCTAATTCATCATTAAGCCCCCTCTGTAACTCATTGTTATGCGCACTAGAGCCATAAAGACCACTCCCTAAAAACTGTCGATTAATACTATTTCTTATTTCACTTAAGCCCTCTTTAAGTTCCTCATCAAATTGAGAATTCGGTCCCATCAAACCACCAGATGCAATCCAGTTAAGGTTTCTCGCAGACGATGTTGGAGTATTCATCAAATGATTCATATAATTCTGATACTGATGAGGAATAGCTCCAAGACCTCCAATTGCTTGATAAGTTGGAGCACTTAAAGGTGCAACACGAGGTCCCCCATAAACATTACCACCCATCCCTGTGTCATACATGTTATACGCATCTGCACCCCCACGCTTAAAGACATTCTGCATCCAAGTAGGAGGGGCGCTTGTCTGCACCTGCTTCTGTTCTGTCGTTGCTGGTCTACTGCTCCCCATGTCACAATTCCTTCCTATAATAAAGCATACCTATGCTATAGCCTTGCTTGGTTAGTGCACGCTTCCAACCTAAACGACCCAAGATCTCCATTTCAGAAGCACCATTCTCACGCGCCCAATCCTCTACAAATTTCAAATTATCAACTTGATCAAGAACGCCCTTCCCACTACATTCACAAATCAGTGCGCGCTTCTTTCCTAAAACTGTCTGCTGTATCTGGGTCGTGAATGCCGCTAAAAAGCGCTCGTCGTCATCCAAAACAAGCCATAACTGTTTCTTGCCACTGCAAATCGCTTCAA
>NZ_JBHIMJ010000077.1:6063-8829 GCF_042194035.1 Bartonella sp. OC16QHHD
GCCCTTCCCACTACATTCACAAATCAGTGCGCGCTTCTTTCCTAAAACTGTCTGCTGTATCTGGGTCGTGAATGCCGCTAAAAAGCGCTCGTCGTCATCCAAAACAAGCCATAACTGTTTCTTGCCACTGCAAATCGCTTCAATCAGTTCCTGCAACGTGATTTCATGTTTGAAACGCTCTACATACTCTCTAAAGGATGCAATGATGTCTTCCAGATAAGGCGCTATACGCTCCATATCCCAAGACGTGGTCAAAAAGACTTTTGCCATTACCCTCTGCCTAAAGGACGTAAATCCACATTAAATCCTGTGATTTGGTTCCAATGAACACCTTCAGGAATGCGCAATTTAAAGCGGTGATAACGATTGCGCGAACGACCATGATAAGCACCCGTGACATATGAACATGCCCTCTCTTGGTGCCATGTAATCGGCGTCTGATGATTGCGAAGCCGACGCTCTCCTATGCTTAAAAGACCTTCCGTCGTATCAACTTCAGCAAACATCTTCGTGATAAAGTTAAAACTTCCATCTGGTGCCCCCATTTCTTGCGAAACAACCGTTGCCTCCATCGGGGCTCCCGTAAACATAACAAGCCGATTGTTATCATCAAAAGCACCAAGCATTGGCGCGCCACTTTGCCAACGAGGGCTGTCTAAAGAAGCCGGCAAGGACTCAAGATTGATCGAGATCTCATCTAACTGTTCTAAAGTATAACCTGTCGTAAACACTGGAAAGAACGTGAAAGGCTTCCCTTGTAGCGTCGACCATTTCTGCAATCCCCAATCATAGACAAAGGTCGTTTGCTCGTTATTGCCTCTCTTTAAGGACCAGTAAATCCGGTTATCAATGGGATCTATAACCCCTTGCATCTCATCAAGAGCAAACTTATCAAAGATTTTAAAAACCGTTCTATCAACCTTCTCAAAGCCTATCGGCAAAAGTTGACCATCAGCACTGATCTGATAAAAGCCACCATCACTCGCAAAAAAAGCATCACTCCCTCGACACGCTATAGAGGCTGCACTGCGCGCTCCACGCTTGTCTTGGATCTTTTGAAAAGCAAACGGGCTCTTGGAACCTAACGTCAAAGAACCAGCATAAATAGCAGAACGAAGAAAAATAAGGGGATTGGTTGTTTCTGTTGCCCCCTGAACGTATTCTCCATCTTGGAAATCCATATAACCACTAACATTATATTGAGTCTCCCATAGAGTTTCATCGCCTTCTCCAGACCAATGAATGCGATTGGGATTATCTGTCAATTGCATCAAACAAACAAAAGGTCCCCAAATTTTGACCAATCCCGCTTTCGGTGGATTTCCTTCTAAATCTTCAAACTGTTCAGAACTAAGGACCTTGAAAACTTGCGGTTTATCATTTTTATTCACCGCAATAACCATGTTTTTAAAAAGAGCAAACGACCATTTATTCTCTTCATTTGCTTGATAAGTCACACCACTTTGGCTAATGTCCTTCCAACCTTTGGTTTGACTATCATAACTGTAAAGCTTTTGCTTGCCTCCTACGATTATCTTAACACCATTGCCACTTCTAAAGGCGATTGAACCCAAGGGCTTTTCTTCCAAAGGATTAGAAACAACCATTGCACTAGGCATGGGTATGTAACCGCCATCTGCTGGTAAAACATTCACAAGGCTATCCGTAAAGCTGCCGTTGACAACCGCAACATCTGGTCTGTAATCGGCTACTGGAAAATAAACCATATTAGAAATCCGTTGGTATTATTCTGGTCACGTTATGACGTTGAGACGTCTCTGCACGCAATTCATGCAACTGTTCGTTAAAGTCATTGTAAGCTGCCGTTGCACAATCGGGGTCTTTCAAGATATTCTTGTAAAGTTCGTATTTTGCACGCGCCTTAATCAAATCAAACGCGTGCACAAACCATGGGTGCTCCTCATCGACACTATCTATCTCTGATAAACGCAATGGAGAGAGAATTAGTTGAATCTGATAGGCTCTATCCGGCGTGGGATAAAGATGTAATTTCCTATCAAAATAACTGTAACAAACCGGCGTTCCTTGCTGCTCTGATGATAACAAAGGCTCTAAAGAAACATGGTCCTTACACTCCAATGCAAACTTATGATGTTGATCAGAGCTTAGATAAACGTTTTTGATTTTAACAGCTGTTTCAATAGGGCGGGTAGTGCTTGCATCATAAACACCTTGTCCCGCCCGTGTCTCAAACACCACATCACGGCTTTCGTTAAAGTAAAAGGTCTCCCGTTCACAAAAACGAATGGCTGAAAAAATGCTTTCTTGGATTTGATGAACATACTCATCGGCTATGTCATCAATCTCATCTTGAATAACCGACACTAAGTGCGAAAGTGTTCTCTTATGACGATAAACATCTCGCTTTACTGGTATCGGTCCTCCGGTTTTAACCCGAATATAATGACGTGTCATCAAAATACCTCTCAGTGATTAGTCACGAATTCAACGACTATACTTGCTTGCCCAGCTTGTACTGTTTTGTCCGCTTTGGCATAGAGAGTAAGTTCTTCATCATAAGGGATAAACTCCTTCTGATTGGTAGGCTTAACCTCTTTTACTGCCTGTTGTTTGATTTCTGCTTCACCAAACTCATTGCCGCCAGCAGTGCTGCCTATTTTTACCTTCGTGTCCGAAAATGCTGTCTTAACAAACACTTTAATTGAAGTAATCAAAGCACCACGAGGTAGCGTGCCTATTCTCATAGCGTTTTCTTTATCTTCATAGCTAAAATTAAGCCGCAAA